>JAICVG010000316.1 GCA_025935445.1 Nitrososphaera sp.
GGTTTTGTCCGACAACCTCTTAAAACAAGCTCAATTCAATACCGTAGTTCCCTCGTAGTAAAAGATGGACCGGGTGGGAGTTGAACCCACGACCTCAGCTTTCTACCGCCAGTCTAGAAGGGCAGCTGATGAAAGAGAAGTTAACAATAGAACATCAATAATTGTTCATCAACTTAGATAGTGTGCAAGCAAGATTAAGTTGTCGCCATTAAGACAATCCTTGCTAATCTTATCATCTGGCATTTTTCTTTTCCTTTTTCCAAGCTTCATAGCCGCCGTCGATAGTCACAGCCGTAAACCCTTTCTTGTTAAGTTCATCAGCACCAATGTTGCCTCTGTATCCTCCATTGCAGTAAGTGCAAATGGTCTTTCCTTTTAGGTCATCTAATCCGCCCTGCCTTCCTTTCCTTATTAGCTGTCCAAGCGGTATATTGACAGCTCCTTCAATCGTGCCATCTTCAGCTACTTCATCTGCTTCCCTCACATCTATGAGCACCAAATCGCCCTTATTCTCTGCAAGGTCTTTTGCTCTTATCTTGTCTGCCACTTTATAACGAGTAATGCATATCTGCAATTTGAATCCTTTTGATGCAATCTTTGTATGCATCTTTTGCGCATAGTTATTGCTTTGCTAGGTTCCGGCGGGAGCTAAACTGCCTCTTACCTTCAGCTTTCTATAGGCTTCAGGTACAACGACAGTAAGGGCACCTGCCAGCAGGGCTAACGGTACTGAAGGCAATAGAGAATACTGATAAAATATAAGGTCAACCGTCTCAGCTGTCAAGATACAGGCACTTTCAGCAGTAACCAAGATGAAAAGGCTTGTTTTCAGTATGTACTTCAAGTTAGGCTGTTTATGCAGTTGCAGCATCTTAGCAATGCCTACTGTAAAGTTTCTAAATGATGGTATTGTGTCCTACCCATGTACTTCGATGTCCTACCCATGTACTTCGAAGGCACCATTACTATTGCCGCAATGTGTTATCAAACTTTAAGTCATGCGAACACGTATGATAAAAAATATACACAATGGATATGTCTTCTGCCTGCGGTGGATGTGGTAGGAAAACGCAAGACTATCCAATTTACTGTTACATGTGTGATGATTACTATTGTTCAGAAAATTGTCATCTTAAAAAGCACTCTAGACCATGGCAGAAGTTTTAGCGATCGTCCCATCCAATTGTCCAGTGTGTTCTCGACATTACTCATTAAATTTTCTTTCTGTCTGATTTATCCAATGGGGAATGAGAGGGAGTTTTTGTCCGACAATTACCAAAAACGAGCTCAATTCAATACCGTAGTTCTATAGTTCTATAGCAGATAAAAATAGACGGGGTGGGAGTTGAACCCACGACCTCAGCCAGCCTTTTCTGATGCAGCTCTCTATCTCCTATCTAAATGGCAGCTATAGAAAGAGAACTTGACTCAAATCCCACCCGCTCCATTCTTTTTCTTTTTGCATGGTCCGTAGTTGTACCATGAAGGAGTTTTGAGAAAAGGCATAGTGGATTATGAGATGTTAATTGTTTAGCATTGAATTTATCTTGCTGATAAAATATTCTCTTTCTACTGGCTTTCTGATGATATCGCCATATTTCATATCAGGCAATATGCTTGTCAACTCTTCTGCCATATCAAGGGCAGATACAAACATTATCTTAGTGTTTGGGCTTAATGTTTTTATCGTATTGTATAGCTGAAGCCCATTTAATCTCGGCATCCTTATATCCAAAAGTACTAGCTGGTAGTAAGAAGAAAAAGCGCCTGATAATTGTACAAAATGTTTTAGTGCTTCCTGAGGATCTGCAAAGGCTTCTACATTGTATCCTTCATCAGATAAGAAGCACTCATATGTAAAGAGTATGTCTGGTTCGTCGTCTATTACCATGATATTGGCAGAATATTTTTGCTGCTGCCGCTGCAGCTGCTGTGATTGTTGTTTGGTTCGAACATCTTTTATTCTGGGAGTTTGATCCGAGCCAAATAGCTGATTGATCCTATTGATATCTATTCCACGTGTATCGTTGCTCAATGCAGCAGTATATAACGGATATCTATTGCCAAAACCAATATAATATCCTCCTTCCAATTCTCTGAACTGGTATTTGTCAATAATAAAAGAAAATGAATTTATGATTCGATACAGGTCTCCACCTATCACTATTCCATTTGGCTCTGCCATTGAGTTTATCTTTGCACATATATTCATAGTAGAACCGAATAGATCTTCACCTTTAGAACTGGTTGAAGTGGCAACTTCTACTTTCCCATAATCTGCACTAATTCTATAGCTAACCGATGGCAGGTTCTCTGAATGCAACTTTGCGTTA
>JAICVG010000078.1 GCA_025935445.1 Nitrososphaera sp.
CATCTAGTCCAATGGAGCATGAACATCATCATACATAAGAACTGTGTATGGTCTTTGCAGTCTTTAATGTCCAATCTCTCGAAGTGAGTCAAGTAGTTCAAGAATTGTACAGGAGCCTTTCTAAGAAAAACAAAGGCTATAGTACATATAATATCGTGCATGATTTTATCGGGAATGTCCTAGCAGGGATTAATATCGCTATAATGCTGTATTAGATACCATATATACATCAAACTTTTTATGTGCTTGCTGAGGTCGTGGGTTCAAATCCCACCCGGTCCACTTTTATCAATCTGGAAAAATACGGTATTGACTGAGCTTCTTTTGATTCGCTAAGGTTATAGGATTGTTCAGGCACTTCAGTTGTCATTGTTTCTCAAATGTAGGAGTGGCTAATTGCAGCACATGCAGACAAACGCAGCTGACCTTGAGCGTCATATGCTTCGGATGGGGTCAATAGCATTTCTTGCAGGTATGGCTATTTTCCTTGTATCCACAATCTTGCATCCTGGCAGAGAAGACCCAACAAACCATCCTATTGTGTTTGCAGAGTACGCTGAAGACGAGCTATGGATAGCCTCACACATAGGTCAATTTGCTGGCGGAATGTTAGCTTTTGCTGGAGGATTTGTATCTCTCTTTTGGTTGTTGCATACACGGTCAGAATCAGGAATCGCATCAGCACTAGCATGGATGGGTCTTGCAGCAACAATAGCTGCAGGAAGCACCTTAGCCGTTCTTCAGGCGGTTGATGGAATCGCGCTCAAAATGGCAGCGGATTCTTGGTATGCTGTTCCTGCTGCTGATGGTGAAGAGAAAGCAATCGCCTTTAGTGTTGCAGAAGGGATTAGATGGATTGAGATTGCAGCCAATAGCTTGTTCCGAATTCTTCAAGGCTCAGTTGGAGTAATCTTTGGTGTTACAATCCTAGCAAGCGGCATTCTCCATAGGTGGATTGGAGCCTTGGGAGTGTTTGCAGGTGTAGCTACTATTATTCTTGGTGTACGCGTAGCATATGTGGGCTTTGCGACTGTTGGTTCTATAGAGGACACTGTCTCGACTTGGACTTACTTAGCTTGGGTAGTAATCCTTGGCATTTTTATGTGGAGAAAAACTACGGCTAAGAAGATGACGACCACCACTAGATGAGGTCTACTAGACGAACGTGGCTATGTAATCTCTAATGAGCTCTTCTATAATACACCTGCAAGCGCTGGCGTCACTTGATGGCATATCATACTAGTGGGTCAATTAAGAAAGCAAGCTCCTGAGCTGAGGTCGTGGGTTCAAATCCCACCCGGTCCATTTCTTACTGTGAGGGAATTATGGTATTGTTTTGAGCTTGTTCTAGGCGGTTGTCCGACAAAACCCCTAGCGCGCCGTGAGTGCGATCTGAAAGCCATCTATACAAATCTGACAGGACATACTGTTCAATAGGTCCAAATTCTGTAAACCATTGCGATGAAGGATTGAATAGGTGTCCCAAGTCAGGATAAGTTATCAGGGTATGGTCAGGGTGATTTACTTCAGTTAGTCTTTGCTCTAAAAGAAAAGCCTGTTGGACAGTACTTTGTGAATCATTTTCTCCGTTCATCATCAGAATGTCTGTAGATTCAGAGACATTGCCTATGACACTTAAATTCGGCTCTAATTCTTCGTGAGATTCAATCCACTTTGGGCATGTTCCAACAGAACATTTAGCTTCTGTATCTCCTGACGTGAAGTTTTCATAAATTTTTTCAAGTACGGGCTTCAGTTCGTTTTCAATGTCAACGTAACCATCACTATTATTGCCAAAGTATGTGGCAACGGTGTGGTTAAGATTGGGGTGCTCAATTGGTTGTTGTACTGAAAAGGAGCCAGTATGATTTTTGTCCAGTACTTGATGTGCATATGCTAGAGTATTGTCTATCACCTGAAAGTGTGCTATATCATCAATTAGATTCTGAGCTCCTGTTCCCATCAGGACAATATTGGCTACCTTTGTCAAATTCCCAGTTGAGTTATTATTATTGTTGTTGTTATTATTTAGATCTATAACAACTCTTGGAATAATGACCGTTCCTTCACTGTGACCAATAAGGGTTATCTTATTTGGATCAACCTCTGGTTGCTCTGTTAGGACGTTAAGCGCTTTTGCTGCATCATTCTTTAGATCATCAAATGTTAAGTTGCCCCATACATTCACATCCTGAATTGTATTATTTGCACCTACTCCCCTCTTATCATATCGAAGTACCACAAATCCTCTCTCAGATAGATATTCAGCTATCTGAAAGAAGGGAGTTGGTGGATATATTTTTGAGCCTGTTTGATTGTCAATACGAATAAAGTCCACTGTTTCGTTCATATCTGTCGGTCCAGTGCCGTGTATAAGCAACACACCAGGAAATGGACCATTTCCAACAGCTGGTATGGTTAGCTGGGCATTGGTTTGGATGCCGTTTCCTAAATCTATTACCAAGTCCCTACCTTTTACAGTTTGAATAAAAGGTTGAGCTAGAACACTTGTAGAATAGTTGTTGAAGGTAGTAGAATTAGATAGAAGAGACGAGGAAAACATGGCTATCACTAATAACAATCCTAAAGAGAATATAGATGCCTTTGAATTTAGCTGACCTAACATAGCAAAGCAGAAGGATTGCAGGTGAAGTGGTTATAAGTTTTCAAGATGATTATTTTAAAGAATTAGAGGGTTTAAAATTATGATATTATCTTTACCACCATTAGATAGGAGGTAAAAAGAACAGCCTTGGAAAAGGGCTGAGCTGCTGAGGTCGTGGGTTCAACTCCCACCCGGTCCATTTCTTCCTGTTGTACAAATACGGCATTGAATTGAGCTTGATTTTGATATATATCGGACAAATTCAGCAGCAATCAGAAAAACGAGCAGCAACAGCGGCGGCTTTTAGTCAGTTAGTGTATATAGATACACTCTAGACCGCGAAAGACTCTATTTGCCAACAAATCTCATAAGAGCAGTTTTAACTTTGTTCATACCTGGGATTGTAAAGTCCCTCATGATTATGACTGGACAATTCAGACGCTCTACCAGTTGCACGTATTGCTGATTATCAAATATACTGAATTTTTTTATGCTGGCTCCTGTTACTACAATGTCTGGCTGCAATGCATTAATTGCCCCCAAAATAAGACGGGCGGACTGCTGTGCCTCCCTTTCACTTTCATGAGTTAGAATTACCCTGTCAAACTCAAACCCTATATTGGAGAGAAATTCTTCTTTTTCTAACTCCTTTACAACAGACTTCTGCTCATCCTTATCATTATCATGATGGCTCTTTCCACGTCTTGGTCCAGTAGATAGGTAGTCTTCTTGCTTTAGAAATGTTTCTTTATCCGTTACGTACAAAACATTTACCTTGAATAGACCTGAATGTTCAAGCCAATTTGTGGTTTTCAATACTAGCTCAGAATGAGCTCCACCATCATAGACGACAACCAAGTTTTTTTTCATCATCTTCTTTTCAGCCTTATCATTAGTAGTAGCAGCCGAAATAGGAGGGGACAGAATAATATCTTCCATATCACTTCCAGCCGTATCGATTGCCATTATATCACAAGTAACTAAGGTCTGAAGCTTCTTGTTATTTCTGAGCGTTTCAAAGTCTGTCACAAGAAGGTCGATCCTTTGTTCTTCAATTGTGGCAAGAACTGCTTCTGTTGCATCATGTGAAACCCTGACAAAGTAGTGATTTAGTACACCTTCTTTATCTAGAATTTGGTCCAGTGATGTGAAGGCTCTCCTTGCACTCTCTACAAAAGCTGCTCCAGCTGAAAGTGGAGTTTGCTGGGGAACAGTGATTACTCTTAGAACACTGATTTCTCCGTCATTTTCTTTTGCAACTCTTATCGCATATTTGAGGAGCCTATCAGGATTTTCAGGTGTGTATGGCATCAAGATCCTAAAATCTTTTCGTGCTAGATCACCTTCTGATGTTATGACAGGTGCATAGTGATCTACTTCTTGCTTGAAGGTATACATTCTATATAGGATAAAGCCAACTAAAACCCATAATGCAGCAATGCCCCAACTAAGCGGTTGGGTGACAAGCAAGTAAAACGCAAGACCTATTTTCAAGAATATCCCTATGATGGGAATTGCAGGAAATAGAGGTGTCTTAAATCCGTAGTCAAGTCTGTTGCCATGCATCTTTCGTATTGTAATTACGGCTATGTTTACTTGGATGAACAGCAGCAAAAAGATAACGCCGGCTGCAACTGCTATCTGTTCAAGGGGAAGTGCGTAAGCCATTACAGCCATGATAACACCTGATATTGCTATGGCAACATGTGGTGTCTTGTTCTTGTGGTGAATTGAGCTCAATATATGCGGCAAGTTGTAATGTCTACCCATTGCAAACGCGACTCTAGCCGAAGAAAAAGTGGTAGCATTGAGTCCTGCCAGACTAGAAACTATGCCTCCTGCAAGGACTATAAAAGCACCAAATGGAAGAAGCAATTCTGCAGCCCTCATAACTCCAAGCTCTTGGTTTTCTCCTACAAACTGCCAGGCTGGTATACCCTCGGGAAATATTCCTCCTATGGAAACAAATGCTACAAGACAGTAGAGGGAAACGACAAGTCCAAGGGATATGAAAATCGCTCTTGGTATGTTTTTCTTTGGGTTCTTTACTTCCTCACCTGTTTGAACTATCACTTCATATCCTTCAAATGCAATAAAGGTGAGACCCATTGCAGCCACAAGTCCAGCAACACCATTTGGTATAAAGTCAGCGAAGTTACTGGGCCAATTAGGATGAAGGTGCATGCTCCAAAAGCCAGCAACTATTAATGCACCAATAGTTCCAAGCTGGATGAAAGTTGCGATGTTGCCAGTTTTTCCAGTTTCTGAAGTGCCTTTAATGTTGATATAAGTAAACGCTGCAACGCATGCCACAGCCATTAATTTTTCAATTGGAACTACGCCGAAAAGTGGCTCAGTAACAACAAGACCGAGAGATTCAAGCAAGCTGCCCAAGAATGAAGCAAATCCAACCGCATAAAGGCTCCCAGCAATAGAGTGAGCAAGCCAAGCCATCCAGCCGCTGATAAATGCATTAGGTCGAGGCAATCCTTCTCTGACCCAGAGATATCCGCCACCAGCTTCTGGCATTGCAGAGCCTAATTCTGCATATCCCATGGCGGTAAAGAGCGTAATTACTCCATTGATGATGAAAGCAATGAGAACTGCACCGCCTGCTAAGTTTATTGCAGGACCAATGAGAATAAAGATGGCTCCAGCTATCATAGCTGCGATCCCCACCATGACGATATCTAATAGCCCAAGCGAGCGCACCAGTTGATGCTGATGAGGATGTTCAGGAGAACTTGGAGATGTTATATCTGATGGCGGTGCCAAAGGCAACTCCTAGAATAGTCTAGCTGTGTTTGACGTTACTTATGAATATTTGATTTTCTTTTGAATTTTCTGGGTTCATTATAGATAATATTGATGTAGCATGATGAGCAGACATCCTTTACTTTATCCACCCTTGGACGAAAGTCACTCATAAATCTTTTTCTCTACGCGCTATATTTAAGCTGTTTATAAATCCAGATATAATCGCTTGTCCAACTACCGCCGTGCGGCTTCTACTGTGTCGTCGATCAATAGGTGGCAGTCTTTATGTTTTTTGATATCTCTATTGATTCGATGCGTCATCTCTGTCTCACATAATACCATTTTGCATGTCTTCTAAAACAAATAAACATTTGATAAATGCTTACAGAGAGAACTATGTAATCAGAAACCTATGCTAAGTCCAAAAAGTTCAAAATAACTTGGTATAAATGGAAATAGTATAGACAAAAGATGACTCCAGTTGTTGAGCTGAGGTCGTGGGTTCAAATCCCACCCAGTCCATTTCTCTTGTTCTGGTAAACTACAGTATTGTTTTGAGCTTGTTTTGTTTAACTGTAGGACAAATTTAGCAGCAATGCTTTGGATAAATCATATACAAAGGAGTCTTTGATGACATGTTTGACATTCCTAGGCTTTACATTTCAGCTTGCTCTTATGCAGCTCACCTAATAG
>JAICVG010000332.1 GCA_025935445.1 Nitrososphaera sp.
AAGAATAGGTGGGAGACAAGTCATAAAAGATACTTGATCAACCTTGCAATGCTAATCTCTGGCAGGGGAAGCAACATGGATGCAATTTTGGCTGCAATAAAGTCAGGCAGGATAGGAAATGCCAAGTCATGCATTGTAATTTCAAATAAGCCAGAGGCGGTAGGGCTTAAGATTGCTTCAGAAAAATACGGGATACCTACCAAGGTGATGCCATCTGACGGCTTGAAGGGCTGGCACTATGACCAAAATATAGTTACCATACTGCACGAGCATGGCATCACTCCCCAGTCAGGACTTGTGTGCCTTGCGGGTTTTATGAGGATAATAAGCCCCGAGTTTGTAAGACAATATAGGATGCGGATCATGAACATCCACCCTGCTCTCCTGCCCGCATTCCCCGGACTCCATGCACAGAAGCAGGCGCTTGACTATGGTGTAAAAGTTAGCGGCTGTACGGTCCACTTTGTCGATGAAGGAATGGACTCCGGACCCGTGATACTTCAGAAGGCAGTGCCAGTAGTAGAGGGGGATAATGAAGAGTGCCTGTCAGCAAGAATACTTGAGCAAGAACATGAACTTTACCCCGAGGCTGTAAGACTCTTTTGCGAAGGAAGAATAAAGATAGAGGGCCGCAGGGTTTCAATAATCTAGGTTATATGTCCATCTAATCGCTGTTTGAATATAGAAAAGTGCTCGCCTGCCTCCTTGAGCGCCGTAATCAGCGCCTTGTTGTCTTCAATTATGCTTACAAGCGCCTCAAGGCCGTACTCCGGCACTTGATCTTCAAGGATATCCTTCTTTTGAACATGCATTACATACAAACTAGCACCTTATGCCTAAAAATGTTTGCGGCCTTTTCTAAATATTATAATTGCTGCTGCAAACGTGCTCCCTATGATAAAGAAAGTAAGATATGGGCTGCCCGAGCCAAATGCGTCTGAGGCAAATCCCGCAACTATTGGCCCGGTCGTCCACCCCACGCCAAAAAGGGTGTTATAGACTCCCATTTTGAACCCACATGTCCGGATGGTGTGTCCATTGTCACAAGACTGAAGGAGACAGGATAAAATATGCTGGTCGAAAGCCCGAATAAAGCAATTGACACTGCAAAGGATAGAAGTGATGTCGACGAAAAAGAAATGATCATGCCTACTGCCGTTGTCGAAACAGCTAGCGCAAGCGCAAGCTCACCGTATCTAGATATCCTTGTCACAAGTAGCAGCAGAAGAGTAGCAAAACGCGATATACCAAAAAAGAATAACATTAACTCAATGTCTTCAGTTGTAAGTGACGCGTCGCTCATATATGCAGGGTATACTGCAAGCACTACTCCAAATGTAATAGCATAGTAAAGTATCACTCCAGCAAGCCTTGGGTGATTGGCAATTTCCTTCGCAACTTCGATAGAGCTTACTCGAACCATCTCTAGATCTTTTTGGACAGCCGGCCAGCCATAGGAACGCAAAAGTACTGATGGTACAATTCCTATTGCCATAGTGGCAGCAGAAAGCTGGAACAGAGCGTAGTAGTCAAATGCGTTTAGAATCAGTTTCCCA
>JAICVG010000079.1 GCA_025935445.1 Nitrososphaera sp.
CTAATGAAGGTACTGTAAACATTGCACTCGGATGACTATGTGATTGTTGGCTCCGACATATAAATATCATAAAGCAAATCACATTATTGCCATTGGTGGAAATAGTTCCTAATAGATCGCAGTTGCAATAAGATAAAAATCATCTTATCTCTTACTTTATGAATAGCTCTGCTGAATATAATACCGTCTATTAGATCTCTAGTCGATTAACCTGCTTTTGTAGTCAAGACTGTCAAGTAGAAGGGCGAAATTGGATTGGGCATTTATTCTAGCGTTATCGTGCGTATTTTTGTCATATTGAAAATTATGACAGCACCAATACAGCTATTTCTCAAAACTATTCAGTATCAATATATTTATTACACTACAATACATCTCCTTTCAAAGAACATTTAGCGAGATGCCATTTCATTTTCATACAAGTCCTAACAAGAGCAGCACAGTTGCCGCGAGATATATCAATCCCTATATTGCCAATTCTCTTGCATAATCAGTTCTTCTGGCCTCATTTAGTCGTAGATTGAGTAACAATATGGTCGATGCGATAAAAGGGATTATTGCTGATGCAATCATTGTCCTGTCTAGCAATGGCAACGAAGAAGTTCTTGATAGAGAGGCAAGAGAAAGAAGGATAAGAACGCCAGAAATTATTGTTGCATTTGCCTGAATTAGATCGTTATCATCAAAAACCATTCAATTTCAGTTAGCTAGTAGTGACCAAGAACATAAGATAAATAAAAAGTAAGGATCCTAAATACTACCCTTCCTTATCCCTGTCCCGCTTGAAGTAACGGAATGTAATGGCATTGCATGTCCTGTAAGGTCATACCGAATCCGCACTTTATCTCAACGTCTTGGCCTTCTACTGTATTATTCTCTGCTTCGCTCATGACCCTTCTAAGTTCGTTTGTGATTCTCTCGGTTATCTGCTCAGGGGTTGCAAATGGATTGGGGAGAGTAGCGCCCGCAGAAGCCGTTGTAGTATTGTCTGCCATTACATATCCTATCGTCGGAGAGGAACTAAAATCATCTGTGATGGTAGTGATGATTAGATTCTCTGCTGACCTGATAGCACTTCTTTCTCCTGCAACTCGATAAGTTGTGTCAAAGCTTCCGACACTGGACGAGCCGCCAGATAAGACATAGGAGTTTGTAGTGTCCTTGATTATATGGATAGTAGATTGTTGCCCTCCTGTGGACGTTGTTACTCCAGTGGCATTGGTGTCATTACCTCCTTGTTCAACAAACGGCGTAGCAAGCACCGCGACATTTGGAAAATTTGTCGTGACTGTTGCGATTGCAATTACTATCGCTGTTATTGCGGTCGTGATGAATACTTTTTTCATATTCATTTCAAATGAACATGTCTATAAAAATATATATAGAGTTTTTCTGAAGAAACGACGTTTATTAAGAAACTTAAGTTGGTGGTTTTTAATTAGTGGAAGCAGAATGGTTAATTTTGTCTTGCAATCACGTACGAATGAGATTTGAATCGCTTCAGTTTATTTCAAAATGACGAAAAATAATATCGTGGCAACGGTTAAGACTTTGTTAAGCTCTACCTTTTAAGAATTGGTTGAACTGTTGCCTTTCTTGAAATAGAGTATGACTAAGAGGATATGAAACTTAACAGTAGGGGTAAGCTACTTATTTACAAAGTGTCTAAAAAGATGATGGGATAACCAGACAAGATAGTAAGAATGCGGCATTGACAAGTGGCGCAATAGCTCAATGGTACGGGTAATTGTATTATCTTCCTAAGAACGCTACATCAGAAAGTAATCATATTTTGATCTAGTTTCTAAGAATGAAAGCAAGCGAGATAAAGATTACGAAAAGAGAAATTAAAGGAATGGCCAGTGTTAGGTAAGTTGTAATACTATCTAGCTAATACCACTTCCTCAGCTCTGAACATGATTATTATATCCGCGGGTAGACTCGATGCTCTGGATAGTACCTGCAAATGTTGCTATGGGTGTTAGCACTACTATGACTCTCATGGCTATTCCAAAATACCACCTAATGTTCGAAATTGGAGATATTGTAGGTATTATCCTCGGAATAGTTGGAATTGTAATTTGGCTAGTCATTGCATATTTTCAAGTCAAACAAGATCTAGCTCATCCTTGTACTTCTAGTTCGAGTCAAGATGTAAAAAATTCCTTTTGGTGTTGGCATGCATTTTCTTCGTATTATCTCTAACCTCCCCAGCATAGATATAATAGATCAGACACGCTTTTTGCGGCGTTCCAAACCTTCCACTGCTTTTCGTCATTTTGCGCCATTTGTATTATCAGTTTGCTGCGATAGCTCAAGAAGTCTCTTTGCTTGTTCCTGTCCTGTCACAGGTAATAGTTTTGGATCAAGCAAACCAACTTGAACAAGAAGAGATGCTTGATCCCAGTATATGTGTTCATGAGCAATCTTCCCATCTCTAAAATTCATTATTACCACATGTGGAAGCTCGATGTACCTTCCTGTAGGTAGAACGCCTGGTAATATGAAATCAATTTCTCTATCGTGAGTGAAACTAAGGACAAGCTCATCAACAACCTGATCTTTGCCAACAGTCCTTGAGATGCGCACTCAACATGATGCTAACAATCTATCTCAACCATATACTACCTTATATTGTACAATATTATTGATCATTACTAGCATATATGGTGGAAACAAAAAATACTGATCAAGAGAAAGAAAACAACTATACCGAAATAAAGGCTGCAAGACCTGATGAGCAATACTTGGACCTTACAAGTGGAAAAGAACCAGAGGATTTGACACCAAGGCAACAGACGTGCGATGTTTGTGGGCTGACAGCCCGCAACAAAGAGGAATTACAAGATCATATTAGTAATGCACATACGGATATAGCTGATGTAAAATAGACTCTATGTTAGTTTGCTCCGTGAGCATATGTCAAGAACTGTAGCCTGGAAGGGAAGAGTTCACTGCAAGAGCGTCTATACAATGGAAATACTTTACCTGGAATAAAGCGTTTAATTATATAAATAATTACAAACAGGCATCAATGGGTTACAGAAATCGTAAAGCTATAAAAATTCTATTCTCTATCATTAAATGAACATAATAATTGTCATCTACTGAATCCGTTAAGGTAAGGGACTTTATTTACAAATATTTTCACATTGCCCAAAGCAAAGAGATAGAAAAGATAGAGGAATTTCTTGATCCGCGCTTTACGAAATTTGGCGACTCGCCACCCTACGATAGACGTGATTTTGGAAGAGCACTCATGCTTGAACAGTTACATTTTGCTAGCCTCTCCGACTATGATTTCAAGATTGAAAACTTGAACACTGAGGTAATGGGCGATGTTGCACTTGCTACTTTTTTACTTGAAGTTACCGGCATGATAATCGACGACTACAGCTTCCGCGGTACGTCGGTCAATAACAAGTCTCGAGTAACGATTGTCTTGCAAAAAGACAAAAAGGACCAGTGGAAGATGGTTCACCAGCATTTATCTAAACTTGCCGGCTAGTCAAAATGCACTGAGTGGTTGACTGTCGTCCTAACAACCTTCTGTCTTTCCTTGTGGCTTGACTTGTCATTCTCCTTTTCCTCTAAAAAGATGCCGTATGCTTCTTTGGTGTCGGCGTTTTTGTGGACTATTGCCTGCACTGCCCTTATCATTGCTACGGACCAATCTGACTGCCAGATGTTTCTTCCCATATCCACGCCGGCAGCACCGTGCGTTATTGCATCGTGCGCAAGCTTCAGTGCCTCTGGCTCGGGGAGTTTCTTGCCACCTGCAATTATAAGTGGAACAGGGCACCCTTCGACCACTTGCTCGAAGTTGTCGCAATAGTACGTCTTCACTACATGTGCGCCAAGTTCTGCAGCAATTCTGCATGCTAGTCCAAGGTAACGTGCATCACGCCCCATCTCCTTACCGACTGCAGTCACTGCAAGGACAGGTATTTCATATTTTTCGCCCTCATCTACCAGCTTAGCTAAATTGGCAAGCGTCTGGTGCTCATACTTGCTGCCTACAAATATTGATAGGGCAAGGCATGATGCATTAAGCCTGATCGCTTCTTCAATTGAAGTCGTAATCGTTTCTTTTGAAAGGTCTTCGCCAATGATGCTGGTTGCGCCAGAAACACGCAGCACTATTGGAACGTCGCACTTGGGGTCAATTGATGTCCTCAGGATGCCTCTTGTGAGCATAAGCGAGTCAGCGTAGGGCAAAAGTGGGTTTATAGCTCTTCTTGGAACCTCGAGACGCTCCATCGGACCAAGAAAGTAGCCATGGTCAACTGCAAGCATGAGGCAATGGCCGTCTTCGGGATGAATTATCTTAGATAGTCTGTTTTGCATTCCCCAGTCCATGGTCGATAAGCTCAGACAGGTGATTTTTATTATATATAGTTTCATTAATCTGTGGTTATGATTACCTTCATAGCATTATTGGCCTCATAAGCGCATTTTACCGCCTCTGCAGCCTTGCTAATGTGAAACCTATGAGTAATAAGGGATCCTATGTCTAGGCGAGCTTCTGCTATCAGCTTCAGCGCTTGGTTTGTTTCAATTTCAGATGCCGCATAGCTTGGGATGATCGAGTGTTCACTTGAGTAGAGCTTACTCATGTCGTAGGACATCTGCGACCCTTTGGGTGGGACGCCAAAGAGCATTATCTTACCGCCTCTACGAGTCAGGTCAAATGACTGAAGTAGTGCTTGCATATTTCCTGTCGCAATGATACAAATATCGGCACCCCTTTCACCTGTTTCTAACTTGATATTATTTGCAATGTCGTGATCAGAAATAGGGTTGAACACGTGCACCCCATATTTCTTGGCAAAGTCCAAACGAAAATCATTAATATCAACGACAAATATCTTGCCTGCCCCAAATGCCAAAGCCAGGAGCACGTGCATCAATCCGGTTGGACCAGCGCCAAGTATCACGACATCGTCTCCCTTTTGGAAGCTACATTTCTTCCATGCTTTAATGCAGCATGCAAGTGGCTCAACAAGTGATGCTTCATCAAACGATACATTGTCTGGCAGTTTTATCAGGCCACCTCTTGACACGTTCCACTCTGGCACTGAGAAATGCTCTGCCAGACCACATGGGCTGATGTTGCTAGTCTGATATGCAGGGCACATCGTATGGTCACCATGAAGGCAGTAATGACAAGAATAGCACGCGACATGGTGATGGATAAAGACACGATCGCCACGTGCAAAGCCGTTTACAGATTTGCCAATTGCTACAACCTCGCCAGCAGGCTCATGACCAAGCCTGCCTGAGGCCATGCTATATTCGCCATAGATCTTTTCCAGATCCGATCCGCACAGCCCGCAGGCGCGCATTTTGACAAGAACATCACCTGCGCTAGCCAGGTCTGGTACCTTGACATCATCGACTGAAACCGCGTTATGTCCTTTTATAAAGACTGCCTTCATCTTTCTTATCTCCGATTCTTGCCAAATATAAAGAATAGAATCCATCAAGAACCTTTAAATAATAAAAAATAAACTTCATTTACATCTCTACATGCTGCTCCCTTCAGAGATAGAAGCAAAATCACTCATTCCAGCCGTCAGGGCTATCCTTGCAAAGAAGCTTATCAAGGAATATTCCCTCAAGGAAGAAGATGTTGCCAAGGATCTTGGCATCACACAGGCCGCAGTCAGCAACTATGTGAGGGGAACAAGAGGAGACACAGAGCTCATTTCGAAGCTTGAATCGGTTAGAGAAATCATGCGTATGATAGACGACATTGCCAAGGATCTCTCTACAAACAAAGCTTATGCTCCAAGCACACTTGCCAAGTTCGTGGGTCTATGCAACTATATGAGGTATACACTCATTATATGCGACGTTCACCACAGCATTGAGTCAAACATTGATGAGCAGATCTGCGAACAGTGCAGAGGTACTTTGGTTCGTGAACACTAGCCTTAGCAATTTTTCCACCTAATGATGATTAAAGAATTTAATAATGCTGCCTGGGTGCTATATTAGATATATGACAGGAGGCGGAGGAAAACAATGGATCAACGGCGAAAC
>JAICVG010000057.1 GCA_025935445.1 Nitrososphaera sp.
GAAGCTACTTATAGCAAGATCTTGGTGCTCTGCATAGACAGGGATAACGACATTGGCTCAAAGGGCGGCATTGAGACACCAATAGTCGGCCGCGATGCATGCATCAATGCTGGCACTAGGCTTGCACTTGAGGATCCAGAGGATGCAGACTCGAATGCCATTTTTGGCGCAGTCAAAACATACGAGGAACTTGTGAGCAAGGGCTACGATGCTGAGGTTGCGGTAGTGGCTGGCAAGTTCAATAGGGGCGTCGAGGCTGACGAGAAGATAAGCCTTGAAGTGAAAAGCATACTTGAGAAATATCGCGCAGACGGTGCAGTTATTGTATCTGATGGCGAGGACGACGAGACAATCCTACCTGTCATCCAATCAAGAGTACCTGTGATATCAGTGCGGCGTGTAATTATCCGGCATAGTAGAAGTGTTGAGTATTCGTACGCGGTGTTGGGCCGGTATCTTAGAATGCTCGTTTATGATTCCCAGTATTCAAAGTTCTTTTTAGGCGTCCCCGGCATCCTGCTAGCAGCAGGGGCACTTGCCGTCATATTCGATGCGGCAAAGTGGATAACTGCAATCGTGCTTGCAATTCTTGGTGGTGCATTCATCGTCAGGGCATTTGACATCGACAAGACATTAAGCTCATTTGGCAGGCTGACTCCAACATCGTTTATTAAGATATTCTCAATCATTGGCGGCGTGCTTATCATACTTGCAGCAATTGCAAACGGCATATCCAACATACCATCCAACATACTTACTCCTGAAATGAGTGCACTTGACATCGTTTCAAATAGGACTATAGTGGGAAGATTTGCCGACAGTACGATAACTCTGCTATGGATAGGGATTGCTACAATCATTGGCGGCGTTCTGTTGAGCGATTGGTTCAAGGGAAGCAGCAGGATAATGTCTGATATACTGCGCCTTACTGTGCTTGCGCTGCTCTATATCCCACTACTACAGTTTACATCCGTACTTACAGAAGGCACAAACCCATTTTCGCTCATCTCATCTCTGCTGATAGGCCTTGCAGTATCGCTTGTAGCTGCAACAGTCCTTTACTATTATTTTAGGAACAGAAAAGGCGGCGAAGTTCTGAAACACTAATGTAAAGGTGACTGCAACAAAAAATTACCATGCCACCGCAGCACGGAGACTATGATCCAAAACGGCAAAAATGGTTTTGCGGCTACTGGATGTCGCAAGAAGAATGGTTAGACATACATAACTATGCAGTGCCTGCTCTTCTGCAGGACCAAGAGAAAGAGCCAGCGGCAAAAGAGAATGACTATGATGAAGAATGATACTGCAAAAAACTTACAAACAACCAGATCAATCACAGACTATTGATAGACGAGCGATCGGCCGGTGCAGTGGTATTTTATATCGAAGACAATTCCGAGCCGGAATACCTGTTATTGCATTACTCCGCCGGCCACTGGGACTTTCCAAAGGGTAACATTGAGGCTGGCGAAAACGAAAGGCAGGCCGCTACTCGTGAAATTCAGGAAGAAACCTGCATTACTGATGTTGAATTTTTAGATGACTTCCGCATGAAAATTGAATACAAATACAGACATGGCAAGAAGCTCGTGCGAAAGGAGGTTGTATTGTATCTTGCACGTGCGCGCACACGCAAAGTGATCCTTTCACATGAGCACATTGGCTTTGCATGGAGAAACTTCGATGACGCAATGCAGCAACTGACTTATCTAAACGCCAAAAACCTATTGTCAACTGCAAAAAAATATCTTCAGCAACACTCACTTGCCTATCGATAAAATTCTGTTTTGGATTTCTCCTGCGACCTTGGCAGGCTGCTTGGCCTCAACTATTGACCTGCCAATTATTAAATAATCTGCGCCGTTTCTGATTGCCTGCTCTGAATTGCCGCCCTGCGCCCCGACTCCAGGTGAATACACCGGTAGTCGCCCTGCGACCTCTTTTAAAATCTCATCTTGGTTTGCACCCACTACTATGCCGTCGACACCTGCAGTCTCCGCCCTTTCAAAAAACATTTTGTATAGCCCGCGTCCTTGTATTTTGAGCCCAAAGCCTTCCTTTGCCTCTGGGTGGCTCATGTAGACAAGCGCAATGATGCCGGCGTCTGCCTTGTGTGCCTTTTGTACTAGCGAAGCAAGCGTGTCTCTGCCAATAAAGGGATTTGCTATGGCAGCATCAAAACCCATCTTTATTAGGTGGTCGACGGCAACAGCGTTGGTGGTTTCTATGTCGTTCAGCTTGATGTCTGCTATCGATTGTAGCCCAAAAGAGTGGGCCAGTTTGTTTATGCGCAAAATTTCAGACGCAGATAGTGGTAGGATGATATGGAAGTTCATCTTGACAGCGCAGACGTGGTGCTCTACTGCACAGATGGTCTTTGCTGCAAGTTCTGGCAGCCTTTGATTGCCTCGTGGTCTAGGATCAAGGGCAAGAACTATTGGGCTTTTTTTTTCTATAGCCGCTGCGGCGATTCTTTGGAAAAATGGCCTAGTCATAGGTCTTTACCAGCGGGTGATCCTCTGCCAGTCTTATCACCTTGAGATAAACGTATCCGTGTTCATCCAGCCTTGTCAAGAATGTTGGCTGATCGGCCCTTTGACTGCTGTAGCGCAAAAATGGCTCCTTTGGCTCTTCTTCCACTGTCACGTAGTAAAAGTAGGAAATGGTCTCATTATCATTTCCACTCATTACAGTGCCTAGCACGATCTTGCCTCCGCGTTCTTTGAATAGAAAGAGCGGCAAGGGGGGCTCATCGTATATTGTCTTATAGGCTGCCACCTTGGCAAGGCTTGGTAGATCCTTAAGCTTTATGACTGTGTAGCCTGATCCTTTGTCAATCCTTGCAGATCTTGCAAGCGAGCGTGGAAACTTTTCCACCTTGAGAATAGGCGAGTAAACATATGTAGGATTGTCAACCGAGCTGGCAAGCAACACTTCTTCAATGCCGTTGCTTACTCTGTAGGCCAGGTACTGACCATTCTTTGAGTCTTCTTGTGTATAATAGATCACAGGCCTTCCGTTGATGATGTCAGTCTGAACGGCAAGCACCTCGTGCTTGTTAAACTGAAGTGAAAATGCAGGCAAAGGAGTCCGCTCCAGCGCGCATACTAGCCTGCCAAAATCCCTGAGGCTTGCCAGCGCAATATAGCATGGAGCCTTAGGCTGCAAGTCGCGATATTGTTAATACTTACGGTATTAAAGTCATCCGTTGGCGGTAGAGTAAAATTATCATTGGAGAAGCTGGACCGGCTTGTAGAGCAGGCCAAATCAATTGTTCTTGAAAGTAGCAACCCGGACAGGATGTCGCTATGGCGTGCCTACGTGGCTCTGGAATACGCAATATTGGATCTGAAATTACGTCATGGCCTTGAGGGGAATCCTCCGCCCAAGCCTGTCAAGTCAGCAGACCTCGCTGCTGCAAAGTCAATGATCGGTAGGCTTGATCTATCATCCGGCGATAACAAAAAACTGCTCTATGACCTGCGTTCATGCAGGAATATCGTAAAGGCGCTGGTGGCAAGTAAGCTACGATGACCTGCGGTCTATAACATCATAGACCTCTCTTCCCGTGCCAATTAGGGTCACCTTCAGGCCGGTCTCGCCTTCAACGTTTTCAATGAATTTTTTTGCATCCTCAGGCAACTTTGTGTATTCGCGCAAACCTGCAGACTTTGGGAAAATGACGTCGAGCTTTGTGACTGCAACTTGCGTTGCACTATTGAGCCTGATCGCTTTCTTGGCAAGCTCCATATCAAAAGGCGCAGCCCTCCTCCGCCTGCCTGTCACGCTTCCGTGCTCGATCCAGCCGCGCTTTCTTGCCTCCTCTTCGCTCAGCTCATTCTCAAGCGGCCCGCCGCCAACACGTGTGACATATGCCTTGAAGACCACTAGTATTTCGTCGACTCTTTTTGGTCCGATGCCAATATGTGAACAGATGCCAGAAGCAGTCACGTCGCTTGATGTGACATAGGGGTAGCCACCATGAAACAGCGACAAATAAGTGCCCTGTGTCCCTTCCACAATCACCGTCTCATTGTTGTGTAGAGCATAGTTAACTGAATTGCTGACATCTTCCATGTAAAGCGACAATTCTGGAATGTCTCTTGCAAGCTTGAGCCTCCGGAGTGCTCTGTCAGCATTAGCCGGGCCAGTTCCAGTGCCCGTAGTGCCCACCTTGCTCTTAAGGTAGTCTTCGCCTATGTCACGCTCAATATGTATTTGCTCAATAATGCCGCACTGACTGTCCACAAATGTCCTGTCGTCTGAATGAAACTTCGCTATTTCATCTATCAAAACCTGCGGGTTGACAAGCACTCCTGCGCCGACCAAAAGCCTAGTTGTCGGGTTGAGCACGGCACTTGGTAACATGCGCACCTTGTACTCCTTGCCTTCGAAAGTAAAAGTGTGACCTGCATTTGGACCAACGCCTCCACGCACAGCGACTGCAGGGTTGTCCTTTTTCGCCAAGTAGGCTATAATCTTGCCCTTTCCTTCATCTCCATAGAATCCGCCGACTGTAACAAGGCATGGCATAAGGTTCTCTCCTACTAGTGTAGTTATTTAATTCATCCTTAAAATAAGATAAATCTCTCCATTACGCAATCTGATCATGAACAATGCAGCTGGCAACATCATCCATATACTTGCAGACCTGCCGGATTTTTTGCGAAAACAAATGCTGCAAAACCGTCTCAAAGAGTTCTATGAAATGAGCGATGACGAAAAGAGCGAAATGATAAACATGGCATTAGCAGCAGTGCCCACCATAGATCCAAATAAATTGTCAATCCTTTTCAAGACCTGGCTTCAATTACTATCAGAATTTGATGCGGAAAAGCGTGGAGTGATGTTCCAGACCTACTGCATGCTGATTTTGGCAAACCCTTGCTCTATTGCAAAGCTTGACTTTAAGTCGTTGACTACTGCTTTTGTGTCACTTGATCAAGTACAGCGAGAGCGCCTAACAGATTCGCTGCATGAAGTGCTCCTCAGGCTGCCAAACGGGAGCGAAATACTAAAGATGATTCCGGAGTACTCGCTAAAAACTGTCGGGCTGAAATGATTAGTGATGGTGGTCGTGTTGTGCCTCGGGGTTGTCCGGCTTTTTTTCTATTTCGCCAATGCCCTTTTCAAGCCCAAAGAACGCCCTCTCATACTTGCGGAGGGCCTTTCTGTGTTCTGGCAGTGACATATCCAGTCTCATCTCGTTCATGACCATGACAGCATAAGTGGTCCACTCCTTCCAGCATGCCGAGCATGAAGGGTACTTCTCAGCGGCTGGATCCTCGATAATCTCTTCAAAAGTCTTACCACACCTCAAGCAAGTCTTACTCATCTGCAAATGGTGATGCTTTGGATATTATAAGTTGTTAGATTGTGAAAAACTCCTAAATCCTCGCTATTCTTGCAGAATGGCGCACCATTCCTGCTAGATATAAGAAAGCGGCAAGTAGCCTGAGCTGCTTTCTGTCTTGTTATAAAAGATGATACATACCAGCATTGCAAGTTCATTGCAAGCCCCTATCAAAACAAAACAAATCGATATAAAAATGCAGTCCAGCCTTAGGCTTGCATCTATTGGCAAAATCTGCTGTTCAACATTCATCTCAGGTGCTGTCCACAGGTTACCTGACACTTGTTTTGGCTTATAATCTATTACAACTCAGACCAAAATTTGGCAACATTATTATACTTTCTGGGTTCAAAATGGCACATGAAGGTTCACTGTCCTGACTGCAAGGGAGTTGCAGAGCTGGCAGACGATTTTTCATTTGTCAAGTGCTCTAACTGTTCATTTGATATGACTTATGGCGAATACGTAAAGTACATAGCGTATAAGGACTCGCGCTACCGCGATATACTTTCAGACTACAAATAAAGATAGAAAACTCTTCGAGGCTGTGGTTAAAGGGGTTATTTGAGGTACCGATGAATCTACTGAATGTGAGATCTGGTGTTTATCAGCAGGCGTCATGCTTCTACCTATAATAACAAGATATATTGCCAAAAATGTCATTATTGGCACTCATTGAGACTAATTTGAAATTCTCAAGCAGCAGATAGCAGACGCTCATACTAAAAGCGAGTAGACTGCCTTAAGAATTGGCGGATAAAGCTGCACTTCAAATAAGTATAAAAGAAACCCTTTATTGTTCTATATCAATGAAACTGATTAAAACTAAAGAAATCGTCATCACACCGTTACTCCTCAGTATAATTTTCTCTGTATTAATTAGCAATGGTATTAATGATCAACAGGTAATAGCACAGCAGCAGCAGCAACTATCCCCTGAAGAAATCCAAAACGAGATTCTCAGAGGAAACCTAAAAATAAAAAGCACTGATAACGATGCCACCACAACAGAGAGTTCAGTTCAATCTCTTGTGAACGGTAACCTAACATATGAAAGTCCTGTTTATGGAATTAGAATACAGTATCCTGATGGGTGGGAGATACTAATTCAAAATACTTCAAATTCTTCGTTATCCCTAAGATTTGATTCTCCAGCGGAAAATGATACTGATACCTATCGTGAAAACGTCCGTTTTGTAATTGATACCATCTCCAATAATACAGCCTTGGGTAATTTCACGAGTGCAACTCTTACTTCTTATCTAGAATCATACCCAGATCTTAAATTTAGTGAGGTATC
>JAICVG010000324.1 GCA_025935445.1 Nitrososphaera sp.
CCCATTGAAAATCCTACTATGGCAAATTTTTGCTCAAGCTTGAGTTCATTCATGACCTTTTGGATGTCGTCAGCAAAAAAATCATAGTTATAATGTTGCCATGGCTTTGCTGACATACCAAAGCCTCGAAGATCCAAGCCAATGCAGCGATAGCTGTTCTCTTTGAGAGTTATGAATTGATACTCAAACATCTTGAGGTCTAGTGGCCATCCATGTACAAAAAACGGGCTTGCCATGCCACCTGTATCTTCGACATGAAGAGATATATTTGCCTCTACTGGTATCATAGCCATAATGAATTATGATTAGAACCTCCTTGCTCTTAGCAAATTGCATAGATTTTTTGGAAGTTTCAGTTCTGCCAGAAGAGAAAAATTGATCTTTCATTCATTATGACCCAGACCCAGACGGATATTATCACGTGATCATCTTCTCTGGCTCTCGTATTGTAATATAATAAAACCCCACCCTCCCCTTAAGGTGCTAATCATGATATAACCGTCCATTTGAGCTTGACTTTACTATATATGAGTGTGCAAGAAGTAATTGACGAAAGAATATCTTTCCTAATAGAGCAAATTAACCCCAATAACAAGCCAGAAGTAACAAAACCTTCCAGATGCAGATAGACGCCATTAGGTCTGCAGATCTATTAGGTAAATAGCAACTATCAAATACTCCATAGTTACCTCGTTGATCCTAACCATCCAAGTCTTCTGAAATATAATGTCATAAGTAGGGCAGAAATCGACGAAACCACCAAAACAAATATCAAAGCAGTGTAAGGTCCCAGCACGGTCCAGGGCGCCGTTGCGAATCCGCCTGGCATATTGATGTTCATGCCATAAAATGTGCCAATGACTGTAGCTGGGATCGATAGCGTGAACACTATTGTTAGCACGCCCAATATTTTGTTGGTTTTTTCTTGGCTGAGCATATAGTCCGTGTCCTTGTAGATCTCTACTGTTTCTTTTGCCTCTTCCAAAGCTTCGTACACCTTTTCAATGTGATCTTGCACATCTTTGAAATAGGGAGCAAGATCTTCTCTCGAAAAGCGCTGGACGTCCTTAGACAGATCAGCTACCGTCCTACGAAGCGGGATGACTATTCTTCTTAAGGTTGTTATCTCCCTTCTCAGAAGAGAGATCTGGCGTGGGATCGATATTTGCTCGTCAAATACACTGTCCTCAATATCGTCGATGTTGCCTACAACCTTCATCAGGATGTGGAGGAGGTCATCTACCAGTGTATCGATTATCTTATGGAGCAGATAGCCTGACGACCTACCCATTATTGCCTGCTTTTGATTTTCATCGCTCTTGCACATGTTGAACAGCTCTTGAAGTGCCTTCAGGTCTCCTTGGTGGATTGTCACGAGATAATCGGAGCCCATAAAGATCGCAAGCTGACTAAAGAGGAAGCCCTTTTCCTTGTCTGGCGTAGGAAAATGCAGAATGGCAAAGATGTGACTTTCATACCGGTCAATCTTAGGAATCTGGATCTTGGAAAGGCAGTCTTCAAGGTTGAGCCTGTGGAACGGGTACTTTTGCCCAAGAGCGTTAAAATCCGCAAATGTTGGCTTTTGTATATTTATCCACAGCATCCCGTTACTGGTGATTGTCTCAAACTGCCTTTTCACTTCAGACATCCGTAAACCCTTCTCGCTTGTTTCGTTACAAAAGCTTGCGGTTATAAAAAAGTGTTTCAGTTAATCAGAACCTTGTCTTCAGTTGCTGGTAGTCTATTGTTTTCGAGCTTGCAGCAGTGTGCCACTTTGCTGTGTCAGTATGCTCAAGTCTTGACCTGTAGTACGGTATCAGTGAATATCCGATTGTAACTGACAGGACGCCAAGCGGATCTTTGGCAGCATTCTTTACTGCGTGGGCAATTGCTACTCGTCGCGGCAAGCAAATGCGACATGAGGAGACATGCTCCTCTATCTGCTTATGCCCATTGACTGCCCTTATCACCTGCGATGCTAGATCGTGTATATTATTAGCAGGTTTAAAGTATACTATTGCACCGTCATTGTAAAATACATCTCGGCCCATTTCAAGAACCTTGCATTGCATATAAAGATCAATTGCGATTATGTTTGTTGGTATCTCTATTTTTTTAGCGTCACTAGAATTAATGGCAAGTGCTCTGCCCATCACTGTGTACTGAGACAGCCGTGCTAGC
>JAICVG010000331.1 GCA_025935445.1 Nitrososphaera sp.
ATCCAGAGTTTTGTTGATCATTTCTAACGGTATCTTGCCGCTCGTATCGTTTACCGTTGCAAACGTGACCTTGTGCACAAGCACTTCATGGGGAAGCTCGTCAAGTGCATTAGCGGTATAGAAAGCCTGTACTTCAAGCAATTTATTCATGTCTTCAAAATTGCGACCAAGGACCTGCGTTCCATCCGATAGCGATGCCAAAAGCCCCGGCTCAAGAGGCACATTAATTATGACAAATCCCTCGACAAACCTCTGATCATTGCCAATGATGTTCTGCAGGTCTTTGCACACTATATTGGTAGAGCCCTGCGGCTCAAGCATCCTTAATATCGAATTCGTATTCCTACTGTTGTTTGCTGTGACGCTCCATTGGATTTTTGCTGCGAAGTCTTGTTTGTTCAAGATTCCAATGTCAGTGTCATAGTGACCCGGTCTTAATGGTCCTTCATCTCCTGAAATTGTGCCGCATTCAAATTTTACATAGTAAGTAAGGTTTCTTATCGGAGAGGTTTGATTCCGCACCTTTTGTTGCTGTTGTTGTTGCTGTTCGCCTTCTTGCCAGGCGCTATTGTTAAACGTAGCAACTCCATTGCTGCTTTTATTCGTTATCTCAACTGTCTTGGAGACTTTGTCCATCTGGTATTGTGAAGAAGCTTCAATCTGTGCTACCACATATCTGCCGTCAGGTAAACCCGAAATTTCTACAATGCCTGCTGCATTATTTTCGTCGGCACTGCTGCCATCCTGAATTGTATAATTGGCTAAATCGCCAAAAGGATCTGGTGAAATGACATATCTAGGTTGATTAGTAAGCGAGCTGTCGGAAACAGAAATTATTGTAAGTTTTCCTGTATTAGAGCTGTTTGCAGCAAAAATTGTCAATAGATTCTGACTTTGCAGCGCCAAGAAAACCGCAGATATAATGACTGCTGTTGCGACTATTGACGCTATCACAGCTACCCTGTGGCCTGACACTTATTTATCATCAGAACTTATGAGATAATTAAATCATTGGAGAGTGTGTGCTTATACACGCTCTTTCTTCTTAAGAATTAAATATACACAGCAAGAAGTCATTCATGTGCAATCAGGCAGACAAAAAGTTTCGTATCTTGTTTTTGCTGCAGCTCTTGCGGTATTATCAATAATTGCAGTCACATTCCCTAATCAGGAGGCTTTTGGAGACGGCCTGACTATGGAGACGTTCACAGCAACACTTGGCAACAGAAATGCTGAGCTACTAGTACAAGTAAATCCTCCAATCCTGACAGATGCAAGTAGAAATGACGCATACATACTCTTCAGGCTATACGATGCAAACAACAACCAGACGATCAAGTATTCGACATTTTTCATTAGCATAGAAAAAGGAGTTGGAGAAGATGCGACGACTATAATGCCTCCCACTCTCTTTCATACAGAAAGCGGCCTGCTCAGGCTGAAGGTGCAGCCTGCAGAAGGCGACCTAAAGATCTTTGGGACGCAGGAGCAATTCCTTAGTGCATGGGTTGCAGACCCCGGCGGAACAGTGAACATCCAAGGTCCTCTCTTCCTTGAAGGCGGCATATATCATCTTAAAGTAGAGATCTTTGGCGTTGATAGTATACGCAACATATTTGCA
>JAICVG010000292.1 GCA_025935445.1 Nitrososphaera sp.
ACAGCATCCAGCAGCCAAGATGATGGTTGAAGTTGCCAAATCTGTTGACAACGAAGTTGGTGATGGAACCACCTCTTCAGTAGTACTAGCAGGTGCTTTAATAGAAAAAGCTGAAGAGCTAATTAACAAGGAAGTTCATCCATCAGTAATTGTTGATGGTTACACAGCCGCAGCAGAGCAGGCTCTTAAAATATTACAAAGGATAGCAGTTAAGATAGATGTTGATGATAAAGAGACTCTAATCAAAGTCGCGACAACAAGCATGTATTCAAAACTTGTTTCTGATGACAGTCCAGTTTTAGCCCAAATAGTTGTCAATGCGGCAAAACAGGTAGCGGAGAAAACTGAAGGAGGTGTTTTGAAGTTAGATTTAGACAATATAAAGGTTGAAAAGAAAGCTGGCGAGTCCATACATGATACTAAACTAATTAAAGGTATCGTACTTGATAAGGAGGTTGTTCATGCAGGTATGCCTAAGAGAATTGAATCTGCCAAAATCGCTCTAGTTAATTCTGCTCTCGAAATTGAGAAGACTGAAATGAGCGCAGAAATTCGCATCAATGATCCACAGCAAATGCAAATGTTTCTAGAGGAAGAGAACAAGATGCTCAAATCTATGGTGGATAAGATAAAATCATCAGGATCGAATGTTGTATTATGTCAGAAGGGCATAGATGACATTGCGCAACATTATCTTGCGAAAGCAGGTATATTAGCTGTAAGACGTGTTAAGGAAAGTGATATGTTCAAACTATCAAAAGCAACAGGAGCAAGAATAGTAAACAATCTTGACGATCTAACTGAAGAAGACATAGGTTCGGCTGATTTGGTAGAAGAACGCAAAGTAGAGACAGACAAATGGGTATTTATTGAGGGATGCAAAAATCCAAAGTCAGTAACTATACTCATAAGGGGTGGATCTCAAAGAGTGGTTGACGAAGCAGAAAGGTCAGTTCATGATGCCTTGATGGTTACAAAAGATGTCCTTGAAAGACCAGCAATAGTAGCTGGTGGTGGAGCTCCAGAAGCTTACGTTTCAAATGAATTGAGAGAATGGTCAAACAACCTAGAAGGAAGGGCACAGTTGGCAGTTTATAAATTCGCAGAGGCACTTGATTCTATTCCACTAGCTCTGGCTGAAAATGCGGGTATGGATCCAATTGATACTATGACAGATTTACGTACAAAACAAAGCAAGCGCGGTAAGTGGATTGGCGTAGACGTTAGGAACGCACAAGTTACAGATATGTACAAAGAAAATGTCCTAGACCCATTTGTAGTCAAAGAGCAGATTATAAAGTCTGCTACTGAGGCCGCATGTATGATTCTGAGAGTGGACGATGTAATAAGCTCAAGTAAGTCTAAAATGCCGTCTGGACCTCCTGCTGGCGGTATGGGCGGTATGGGCGGTATGGGCGGTATGGGCGGTATGGGCGGTATGGGCGGTATGGATATGGAGTAAAATCTGGGAAATCAAGATATATTTTCAAATCCTGTATATCATAAAACAAAATTTATTCAATTATTATTTTCCAAGGCTCATCCTAAAAGACTACTATTGTGATCACGTAACTTCTAGAGATCCTGTCTAACGTTTTTATAACGACTAAACCTTAATTTTTAGTTGCATGACAAATAAAGTCTGCGTTCTTGGGGCAGGAAGTACGAGATATGGTAAATTGGATGAAAATATTATAGAAATTGCGTTAGCTGCATCAAGAGATGCCATAAGTTCTGCTGGTATTTCACCAGGTGATATCCAAGCAGGATATATTTCTAATGTTTTCGGAGTTACAGACAAGCAGGTTCATATGGCTCCAGTAATTATGAGTAATTTAGGAATTCCGTATGTTCCTGGCCTTACTATAGAGTCTGCATGCGGATCAGGCTCTATAATGTTTAGAGAAGCGTATGCCAATATAGCTGCCGGTTTCTATGATTGTGTCTTAGCTTTAGGTGTTGAGAAGATAACCCATACTGGAACTACTCAAAGCACTACTCTATTCTCTTACTGTTCTGACTTCTTTTATGAAGGAGGAAATGGTGCATCATTTCCAGGGTTATTTGCATCCATAGCAAGAAATTATATGGCTACACACAAAGCCAATGAAGAAGATCTAGCCTATGTAGCAGTAAAGAATCATGAAAATGGGATACTTAATCCAAAGGCACATGTTAGAAAAGAGATTACAGTCGATGATGTGCTAAAATCTCCTGTTGTGGCATCACCTTTAAAGCTTTATGATTGCTGTCCATTTTCAGATGGAGCATCAGCAGTTATTCTCTGTAATGAAGCATTTGCCAAGAAAAGCAATAGGCAATATGTTGAAGTTATTGGGTCAGGCAGAGGAGCTTCACCAGCTGCAGTTCAGGGACGTGACGATATTACTACTATTCCAAGTACTGTAAATGCAGCCAACCAAGCATACAAAATGGCAGGGATCAGACCAAAGGATATTGACTTTGCTGAAGTGCATGATTGCTTCACAATTGCAGAGATAATTGATATCGAAGACTTGGGCTTTTTTCAAAAAGGAACTGCTGCTCATGCAGTGCGGGAAGGAGCAACTAGGAGAAATGGAGAAATCCCTATTAATCCTTCTGGCGGATTGAAATCGAAGGGACATCCAATTGGTGCTACAGGTGTAGGTCAAGTAGTAGAAGTATTCGAACAATTTACAGGTAAGGCAG
>JAICVG010000192.1 GCA_025935445.1 Nitrososphaera sp.
AGCGCATTTGGATGAGCGTTAAAGATAAGGTTTTCTGCTAATCTTTTTTCAGTCGGCTGTATTTCGCCATAAGGAATGACATCCTTAGCGTTAATAATTACTGTGTCCAGTCCGGCCTTCAACGCATGATGGAGAAAGACTGAATTCACTATCTTCCTAGCTTGAATATTGAGACCGAAACTAATGTTACTAAGACCTAGAACAGTGAAGCATCCAGGAATATTCTTTTTTACTAATTCTATTCCTTTAAGGGTATTTTTTGCTGAATCTGCAAACTCTGGCTCGCCTGTAGCCAATGTAAAAGTGAGGACGTCGAATATGTATTGCCAAGGCTGGAGAGAGTATTTTTTACCAGTTTCAAAAAGTAGAAGTGCAGTCTCCAGCTTTTCTTCTGGAGTTTTAGCCATACCCTTAGGACCTATGCACATTGCAATAGCTGCCAAACCGTACTTGGACATAAGAGGAGATAGCCTGTGGAATCTCGAGCCATCTCCCTCAAGGTTTATGGAATTGATGACTGGTCTTCCGGGAATTTGTTTGATGGCTGCTTCGATAACAGCTGGATCAGTTGAATCTATTACAAGAGGAGCTTCAATTTCTAGACTAAGCCGCTTGACAAGTCTGGTCATTATCTGCAATTCATCGCTTCTTTCCGTGGTTGCAACACACACATCAAGGCAATGGGCTCCATCCTCAACTTGGGACCTGGCTAAACTTAGCAGTCCATCCATATCATTGTTTAAGACCATCTCTTTTGCCTTTTTGGAGCCCTGGGTGTTAAGTCGTTCACCAATTATGAGTGGAGGGGGACTCTGCTTTAGGTCTACGGCCTTAAGTGCCGAACTTATCCTAGGAACAGCTATTTTCGTTCTGAGCATTAAAGTGATATATATAAGCTGACAAAAGAAGTTCTAAACCTTACGGAAAGTCCAAGGAAGCTATTTTTGATGTCTTTGCAACATCTTTCGTAGTTCGTAAATATGATTTGAGTTAGTTCCACAGCATCCTCCGATTATTCTTACCCGGGAAAACCTCGTAATAATGTCTTCTAGTTTTTGTACCATTTCAGATGGAGTCATTTTGTAGACAGCCTTGCCCCCCTCGTTGTGAGGCATGCCAGCATTTGGTACTACAAGTATCGGCAAATCTTCTTGTTCATTTAGCCATCTAATACTTGGTATCATTTCAGAAGGTCCAGTAGAGCAGTTTAATCCGAATACATCTATTCCCATGTCGCTGACAGTGGTATATGCTGCCTGAATAGGCGTTCCTAGAAGCATCTTTCCATACTGGTCCAGTGTCACGTTTGCAATTATAGGAACTCTCATAGATAAATTGTCAATTGCCTCGTGACACGCCTCAATAGCCATCTTGACTTCTAGTATATCTTGACTAGTTTCTATCAACAGAGCGTCTACACCCCCTTTGATAAGCCCTTTGGCTTGAGGTACAAAGGCATCTTTTATTTGATCTGGAGTCTTTGAACCCAGATCGGGGTCATTAGAACTGGGGAGATATCCTGATGGTCCCATTGATCCAATGACAAATCTAGGCTTATCATTGAACTCATCGCAAACCTCTCTGGCGAGTCGGGCAGCCTTAAAATTAAATTCAATGGTTTGCTCTCCGTAACCATACTCTTGCAACTTATACATGTTGCTTCCAAAAGTGTTAGTCTCTATACAGTCTGCTCCCGAAGCTAGGTATTGCCTATGAATTGTCTTTATCCACTCGGGTCTAGTAAGAACCAGACCGTCGTTGAAACCTTCCTTATTAGCTGGAAAGTCCTCTGCGCGTGGAGATAGCTTTTGAATTTCAGTACCCATCGCTCCATCGAAAAGAATTATTCTTGTATTCAAATCTTCTAGCAGTGACCGTTTCATCCCTGGACGGAAACTGCGGGTAACCAGAATTTTACCTTTTACTTCTTGTTATAGGTCAATCGAAGCCAAGTCTTTATCGGAATATATTATTTTTACAGCAAGGTACTTCATATATGGTTAGTAAACCCTAAACGCCATTTATCTAATGGATAGAGCTATATGTGGGGGATATGTGACTATATGACTATATGACTATAGCTATGTCCAGGGCGTCCGAGCCAACTACTCAAGCCCAAGCCCAAGCCTCATCATTCTTGAACAATGCGGCGGATAGCTTTCGTTGCGTTCCAAGAATGCGAAGTTAGGGGAAATTGGCGTGAGGGGGCAGCACCTGCAGGTCCTGCAGGAAGATGGTTTATAGCAGAAGATGATGACTGTCAAGTATGGTTAGTCAGACAAGATGGACTTAGACGTGCTTTCGCATTTAAAAAGGGAGCGAATATTACCATGACTTCAATGATGCTTTCATTTGAAAGCAGTAACATAGCAAATGAACTATCGGTAGACGAAGATGAACAAGCAGGAAAACAAACAAGTTCAAAGTTAAGGTTCACGTAAATTATAGGGTATGATATGGATCAAAACTGACATTGATAGGGGGCAAGTAGTAGAGTAGTCGATTCAGCTCGGAACAAGCTATTTTAGCCCGAAATGCATTGATTTCACATGCCATTTGTGGGGGCCAATACGACAGAGATACAGACGGCAAAGCGAATAATAGAACTAGAGGGAAAACTGGAGAAGGCTGAGAAAATGTTGGACAAGGCCGATACGCTTTCTCGTAGAAGCCTTAAGATTGCGTATATATCATTAGGTGTCACCGTACTAGCTGCTATCCTCTCAATAATACCGTTCATCAAAGGCTAAAGCAGCTAAAGTTCGTTATTATCGGATATACGATAGGGTAACTAAAAGCTTTTAGCCCATCGTTCGATCCTAGACTTAGGACCACATAGTAGGAGCCTGCACGATTGGCGTGGTTGCAAGTCCGGTCGTCCGGTAACCAAAACCTACTGCCTTCAGTCTTGCAAAAATGTAAACATCTATATTTTAAGGAAGGTGAGAAAAACCTCGACATGGTATACGTGAAACAGGAGACTAAGGTGTTTCAGTGTCTTGGAATCCAGAGCGATATAGAAAGAATGGTCAATGAGATAAATGCATATGTAAAAGACACAGGAGCAGAGATCTCTTATCATAATGTACCGAGTGAAAACAAGACACTTGTTATTGCAACAGTAAAATTGTTAGGCGCAGGTTAAACCTCTACGACTTCCCTAGTTCTTGCATAGTTTGTCATTGTTACTATTATCGGAGATACGATAGGAAGCCGCAACTAAAAGCTTTATCTGACGGATTCGATGATGGCTAGACAGAACAGACATCAGCTTTTAGGAAGCTGATCTGATAAGGAAGAGCTAATATTAGCTCATAGGGCCACTCAGTAGGAGCCTCAACAATTGGCGTGGCTTGGAGTCCAGTCGTCCGGTAGCCAAAACCTACTGCTTTATACAAGCCTAGTCGGGGCGTTTGGCTTGCCTCCGACCTGTGTCATACGCTTTCGTTATCGCCCTTTTGTACTGTTCCACATACTCCTCCTTGAACTTTGGTTCCTTCCTAAGGACCATTGATTGTGATAGCCAGCCACACCACAACGAGCTCATTAGGGCATCAGCTAAGATGATATGAGTCCAGTCCAGAGTAGGCCCGAAAGGCGTTCATGATTCTGTTAGGAATCTGGCCAGTGATCTTGATGTCCTTCTTCCTTTTCTCCGATATCTTCCGCTCTACGAAGTCGACTATCTCCTTTGCATGGTTATCCATATACTCTTCAATCTTGAGGATTCTCGATTCTGGAATATCGTCTGGCCCAAACTTGTCTGTCGTCTTATCTGTCATCTAAACCCAGACCTAGCAAACCTGTAGAGGTTCTTATCTGTTTGCCCTACCTTCTACTATTACATGAAATAAATACCGTGTAGTAAACCCTTAACATTGCCTGGGGCCCATAGTTCAGCTTGGATAGAATGGCTGCCTGCGGAGCAGCTGGTCGAGGGTTCGAGTCCCTCTGGGCCCGTATTAATATTGAGGAAGATAGACAATAAGTCCTGCAATCCGGCCAAGCTCCCTACATAAACC
>JAICVG010000191.1 GCA_025935445.1 Nitrososphaera sp.
ATAAGCCCTTACTCAACCAAATTAACTATGTTCTTCTGCATCTTCATTTGGCAGGCAAGCACGACGCCAAGCCGTCGCATGATGAGCTAAAGGATTGGCTACACAGTGGCCAAGTAGACGTGCTCAGAATGACCAAAAAATAAAACAACTTTTTCCTTTATTTTCATTTATAATTTATTCTTCAATCAGTTTATACTGCTCTTAGATGTTTTACATTATAACAGTGTTTTGCAGCATACATAGGGTTTAAATAGTTTCGAACAATACTGACGTTTAAGTGAATTAAAGATGCCAATTGCTATACTTCCGGACATAGATGAGCAAAGGTGCATTGGCTGTGCACTCTGTGTAGAGATTTGCACTGCACTCGGTCCAGACGTTCTCAGGGTAAAACCAGTAGAAGGGTGGAAGAGGGGCAAGGCGTTCGTCTTTTATCCAGAAAGGTGCATTTCAGACGGCGCTTGTCTAGGTGTTTGCCCAACACATGCTATCTTCTGGATGAGGCCAATGGAGTACACCTCAGGACAACCAGTCCCTCTGCACAAGAATGGTGTGTTCGACAAGGGCTGGGAAGAAGGTTAAGTCGGAAACGACCAGCAACATATATTCCCCTTTTTACATTTTTATTTTCTAATCCCCTAAAGAGCCTTAATTTGCTTCCTATTGTCCCATAAGTCATAATCTCTCTTATAATGTGAAATTATATGTATTATTATCACAAGCAACGGACTAGGTAAAAAATGAACTGGGAATTGCAGGATAGGAACCAAACATCGAGAAGGTTGAGGACAACCTATATGACTGTCAAGGCCTAATCCAACGCACTTTTCTTCTTGTTCTTTTTTGAATTAATGTCTGCAAGCCTCAGTGGCTCAACACCAAGTTCCTTTACCAAGGCGATTGCAGTTTTCAAAGTTACCCTATGCCCAACGCTGATATACAATTTTTTGCTAAGTGCATAGCCTAGAATCTCGCCATCAAGCTCTACAAACCCATCAGGTAGCACCCTTCCGCACAACCGGCTTTTCGCAATACCAATCGTGGGTTTGTCAAGGGTTACACCAATGTAGCAGGCTAGCCCACATTTCCTTGGATGCAATAATCCGTGCCCGTCAATAAGCAGTAAGTCATAAGTGTTCTTTAGCATCTTGAGCGTGTAGAAAATGGGTTCCGCCTCCCTTAGCATCAATAATCCTGGCACATAAGGATACTTTACAATAGTTTGCAAATTGACGGATTCGATAAGCTTCTGCATGTTTCTGTCTATAATAACTGCAGAGCAGAAGGCAGCGTTGCTATTGCTGTCACCACTGTAGGCAATATCAACTCCGCAAATACTACTTATGTTGTCAAAGTCATCCTTGGCCGCTACTACCTTCTGTGCAATATTTTTTTGGAGCCTGATCGCATCGGCGTATGTCAAAGTACAGAAATATCATCGACAAGACGGGCATTTAGCCTTGCAGCTTTAGTAGCCTGTTTCATGAAATCGTCAGGAGCTATAACCACTATTTTCTCAAACTTGCCTGCAAATGACTTTAGCGATTCTACAAATGTTGGATAGTCTTCGAATCTGTGGCCTGACCTTGTGGCAAGATTATGCGATGCAGGAAAAACATCTGATATTTCTGCTGGAATGATGCCGAGGAAAGGACTGTAGCTGCAGACCTGCGCATCAGGGAATTTTTTTACAATATCTTTGTAACTTGTAGTAGAGTAGAATGGGTGGATTTCGTCTTCAGGACATAGAATTAGTTTTTTCTTCTTCGACGATTGAAATGTAGCAACTGTCTTCCTGAACCTTTTTGCCTCAGGCCTATGTTGGTCTATTGGATCATAAAAAAAAATAGCCTTTTCTTTGAAGAGCGGTGTGCCTTCCTCCAGCATTTCGACATCCTTGAAGATCTGCGCTGCTTCCATTAGCTTTGGATGTGCTCGCGCTTTCTGCATAACATATTCCCAAAGCCGGCCATCCATTATCGCTTGCTTGACAGACTCCACCTCCGCCTTAAGGATATGGAGATTGTGTTTTGCAATTTCAATAGTCCGCTTATCTATTTCCATCTTGTGCAATTCCTGCACTGTGTGCGATGAGCAAACTGGGCATTGACACGATAGGTAAGCCAATTCATCGAGCCTAACCGTTCCATTTGGAGTCATGTATCTATTGTCCTTAGCATACAGCATGTAGGAAGCAGAATCAAAAGTGTCGCAGCCAAGTGCAATTGCAAGCGGAATAGTGAGCGGATGACCGGCTCCAAAGAGGTGAATGGGTTTTGCAGGGATTACTCTTTTTGCAGATACTATCATGCGGGCAAGCATAGCAAACTCGTATGCTTCCATTAGTTCAACAGGACTGCCAAGCGCCATCATCTCAAAACCCATTGTATCAAGCTCCCTTGCAGAATATTCAACAAGATCAAAGTGCTCGGCTCCCTGCACAGGCGCAACCCATATTGCGCCTGTGTTGTTGTCTATTACGCGCAGGCTCTCTAGAGCATTCTTTAGTGTAATTGCAACATATTCTTTTGCCTTTTTATATTCAAGGCCATAGCCTGTGGGCCTATCAAGAGGGATAGATATGTCGCTTTTGATGTCATTTTCAAACTGGGCCATCATTGCCGGCTCAACTTCAACAGAGCCATACTCAAGCACTTGGTAACCCCCCGAGTCAGTCATAACGGCCCCATCATAATTAATGATGTCATGTATTCCTCTCCTTCGTGCCTCGTCACCATAATGACGGAGAGCGATGTAAGCATTTGTAATCACAAGATCAAAGCCCATCTTTTTCAGAAATTGTGTGCTGACCGTCTGCCTTACTGGGTGGACGACCGGCACAAAGGCTGGAGTTTCAACAACGCCATGTAGGGTCTGAAGTCTTCCTATGCGAGCTGCCAGATCTGAGTGCCAGACCTCAAACACAACTACTTCCTTATCTCCCTCGTGAATTCGTCATAGATAGCCTTAACCCTGTCAGCAGCAAGCCCGGAACCTTCCTCTATGCCAGCTTGCGTTACCTTAATTTTGTCCATGACGATTATTGCACCAACATCTTCTCGTATCTTGACAAGACCAGGGAAAACTCTTGAGAGTCTCTCTGCAAGCGCCTTAAAGTCAAATGGTTTTTCCATCAATCTTACTTCCTTGACAAATGAGCCGTTGATAATCACTTTCAGGATCCCGTGTCCTTCAACATTATCGAGCACAACATCAAGTCTTTCATCTATTCCAGCAAGCGTGCCACTGTAAATTTTTTGATCCGAAGTTTCCACTGAGACCTTTTTTCCAAGGAACTGGAGTGCCTCCTCTCCAAATTTGCGTGTTACAACTGCAGCCATGCTAATCGGTATCGTCGAGTAATATATATACGAATTTTTGTAACATACCTGCCTAATCGAGGCTCGATATAACTTTAAGCATCTATCATATGCTATGCGTGATATATCGATATACGTGCCTCTTGTTGTAGTAGCTCTGCCTAATCTCTGTATCTACTTATTTTTTACATTAGCTTTTCTGATGACACAATATCTTTGAGCCACTTGCATTGCAATAATTTTTCACTGTACCGATAGTTATACAAATAGTTTTATTGTTCATTCAAATGTGCAGATTGCTCGGCGTACATATAAGGCAGTAGGCTTTTTGCATATCTGATACTGTTAGTTCGTAACGATATTGTTTGACACCAGTGCGACCATACTGCAAAAAACCATACACACATGCATCTTCAAGATTAGTTTGGGTTTATTATTCGTAGTGTTATATACATATTGTATGTATGTGTGTTCTTCTTGTAAGTTGTTTTTATTTTGTTCGCTTCAGATAAAGTGGCAAACCACTGCTGCCAGTCCTTGTCGTAGCCTCATATCCGTCACATACACACGCGCTTTGCTGATTGGAAATTTTACTACTGGGATAAGATGTAAACGTTAATATTTGAAAAATCTCCGCATGTCGCCCTTTTCTGATACAAGGTTAAGCCAGTCTATCCCTATAAGTTTTGGTTTTGATTTTTG
>JAICVG010000200.1 GCA_025935445.1 Nitrososphaera sp.
AAAATCATTGCCAATACGCCGCTCTGCTCTCCAAATACTATCCGGAAAATTTCCTGTATGGCTGTGTTCCACGCAAGGGCAGCTATTAGGCCAAAAGCAGCCGTTATAAGAGCTGCTACTTTTTCAATTACTTCTTTTTGCATATGAATGTGTTCCCAAAAACACCCCAGCACTACAAGGACAAAAAAGGGTGCTGCATATAGTTCACGCTGTTTGAAATTACTACAGTTTCTAGAAGAAGGACTATGTAGATTATACGAGGGGCATTAAAAAGTAAGCCAACACCCTGCCGACTTCGTGCTCATTAGCAATACGCAGTGTAGAATAACGTCAGGAATTCAACAATGATGTATGTAAGCGATCTATCAACAATAGCAAATAAATAGGCAAAGTTTAGAAAAGAGACCACCAGAATAGACGAATACTCTAAATATGCAGGAACGATTTCTGAATTTGCAACATAATAAACATGAATTGAAGATAAGGTACTTAGAATCGGATAAAAATGATATGGAGATGAGACAATGTCTCCTATTTATTCACGGGCTTGGTTCCTCCGCTGACAGATGGCTCGATATTCCAGATGCGTTATCACTATATTTTCATACCCTTGCTATAGATCTGCCGGGTTTTGGTGGAAGTGATAAACCTCTTGATATGAACTATACTATTGAGGCATTTTCTGATTTAGTTAGACAGTTTATAGACAAAATTAGAATAACTGAAGAAGATCAGGGCAACAATAAGCCTAGGACAATAACCTTGGTGGGCCATTCCTTGGGAGGCTATATTGCATCAAGGATAGCCGCAGCGGACAATAGCAATTCTTTGGACAAATTGGTTTTAGTAGATTCTTCAGGCAATCTAGAAAAACCAACCCCTCTACTAGATCAGTACCTTGATGCTGCAATGAACCCCACAAAAGAAAAGGTAAGAAAGGTATTTGAGCAAATGGTTGCAAACCCGCTACTCATCAGCGATGTCTTTGTGCAAGGATTTATTGATAGAATAAACAACCCGAATTCCAAATATGCTTTTGAATCCTCCCTGAGGAATAGCGCTAATACGCAGATTGGAATAAAAAATCTAAATAAAATTGGCGAAAAAGGGATTCTTACTTTGATAATATGGGGAATGCACGACAAAGTGATACCCGCTCAGCATTCACAAATTTTCAGAGAAGCAATAAAGGGTTCCACGGCCATCATAATACCGCAAACAGGCCATGCTCCCTTTACAGAAAAACCAGCTTTAGTATGCGAATATTTGCACAAGTTCCTTGCTTGTAAATAGAATGACCGTTTTCTTTTAATCATCCGTGCTATTTGATTTATATAAATATAATCATGGCATGAGCTGGTCTAGATTTATAGGATAATCAACAAGTGACTTGCAAATTTAAGCATCGACATGACAATTGGAATTGAATCGCAGCATGCTGGGAGTCAGTCCCTAGGTATACTTTGACAGTATTCTTTCAAGAACGAGATGACTGAGCTTGTGTTTGGAAATATTGATTCAAATGCAATCAAACCCTCAAAGTCTGAAATCTTAAGAGGTGTATCGTTAAGAGTAACGATGCATCTGATGCCAGCATTATTTGCGGCCTTTACTCCAAGAGGTGCATTTTCAACAACTATGGCCTCAGACTCTGTTAAACCCATTTTTGTTAGAGCAGTCCGAAAGGGGTCGGGGCTTGGCTTGCCTTCCTCTAGGTCTTCGCCTGATACTACAACATCAAAAGCGTCTTTTCCAAAGTACTTATTGATAATTGAGTCAACCTCTTGCTTAGCTGCACCAGACACTAATGCTTTTTTACAGTGTATACTTGAGACCAATTCTTTTGCACCATTAATTGGCGCTGAAGCGTTAATTTGTTGAAAAATTTTCTTCTTCCTTTCATGTATCCTGTGTGCGATAGAGTCTAATTTATCAGAGTCATCATCGGATAGTTCTTCTATATTACCGGTGTGTCTTTTATGTCTAAGTAGTTCCCTGACCATGTCTTCCCCGGGCATCCCCTCAAGGAGATATATGTCCCTCTGTGTGACATCAATATTGACCTCTTGCTTTGCTGCTGTCTGAATGGCTTTACAGTGAAATGGCATTGCGTCTACTAATACTCCGTCCATGTCAAAGATAATTCCTTTTTTTATTTCCATGTTAGCTGATTTCAAAAGGTATCACACAATCACACACATATGTTCTATATACCACCTATAGACCTTGCAAGGATAGAGCAGTTCCACATAAAAAAACGAGATGCTAAATATTTTGCATTAGATAGTATGATAATTCTCCTTATTCTTCATATTATCCTATTATTACAATTCATTTGCCTTTTACTCTTGTATGGTAGTAGTAGACTGCTTTGCACCTTCTGCAGTGCTGCTACTGCTGCTGCTAGAGTTTGAAACAATCTTCTCCGCGATCGGGCTCTGTCTCCAGATGTCAGGAGCGACAATATTGCCAACATTTACTGTTCCAATGAATATCATGAAGATCACTATAGCTACAAATCCTGCCTTGGCAAATTTTCTTGCAAATGAAATTTTATCCTCTAATGCAAAAAAAGATGAAATTGCAAATAGTGCTACAATTGGAACTGCTGCTGATACAAACACCGATCTATTTGGAAACTCAAACGGAGAAAAAGACGATATTGTTAAGAGTATCAAAATGCCTGAAATCACGGTGGCATCTACTATGATAATGTCTTTAGCGCTCAGATTTGCAGAGGCGCCAGAGGAGGTAGAGTGGGAAGGAGAGGACATTTTCACTTGAAGACTCTATTTCTATCTTGTTAATGAATTATAATGTTGTATTGCAGCTACTATTATCCTTCTGTTGGTTTTGTTTGTAAAGCTTCTTTTGTTTGTTCCTTCTTAGTTGACCAAAAGGTAGGACTGCTGCTCTCAACTGAACCCTGAGCCGCCTTTATCCATTTCTTATAGTCGTTCAGAATCTTTGAATGGTCAAATGCAATTTGCTGTGACTGTATCAAAGCATCAAGTTCATCTTCAAGTTTAATCCATTGCAGAGCTGCTGCATCATCACGTGCATTTTCGTTGCCTTGAACTATTCTTGTAATGAAAGTAACGGAAATAGTATGCATCCTAGGATCTCTCTGTGGGTCAGAATAGACCCCTAATATTGCAATTGGTTCTACAATTAGAGAAGTTTCTTCTTTAGCCTCCCGCCTCATGGCGTCTTCTGCTGTTTCTCCCTCGTTTACAAAACCGCCAGGAATTGATAACATGCCCTTAAATGGATCGTTCTTTCGTCTTACAAGAAGTATCTTTGAGTTATTATCCTTTGAGATGAGAAAATCAACCGCTGGAACGGGATTCTTGTGCTTGCCATATTCTTCTCTTTGACTCATATAATGTAATTCATACTATCATGGTAGACTACACTTTTAATACTGTGCATATTTTGCCTCTTGTTGCTTCTTCGCCAAAGAAGCTATATTCGTCTGTGGCTAGCAGCAACAATTCAGTTTAATCAATAATGCAGCATAAGCGCTGTGCATGAGTATGGCGTCTGGAAGAATATAAGAGGCGAGGAAAAGGTTGAGAAGACGAAGCTTAATGCTGTGGCCATATTTTTGCGCTTTATTCAATTTGAATGAAAAATTAACTTTTGACTGTCGACTTTTTCATTTAAACGCTAGATTCATCTCTCTCAGTTCTTCACTATTTTGTAGTTTACTACATTAATAGACTCAATATATATGTACGTAGCTCTGGGTCTGCCGTTGAGTAGATCAGTTCTCCTATTATGAGGATAATTAATTATACTTCTTTGTAACAGCTATTTTTGCCAATTTGAAGCCAACAAAATTCAAAGACCTTTTTTCCAGCAATTCCAAAGAGTATTCAAGTTCA
>JAICVG010000298.1 GCA_025935445.1 Nitrososphaera sp.
AGGGCGACTGAAGGTGAGATGTTAAGACCACAAGAACTCTTGAAGATGTCGACTATAAATGCGGCGCAAATTTTAAGACTCAATACTGGGTGCATAGAGGCCAGCCGCGCCGCAGATCTAGTATTCATTGACAAAAAACATGCCGACCTCTATCCAATGCATGACCCATATGCTGCAATTGTTCACAGGGTGACTCAAAGCTCTATCAGAGCAGTCATGATCAACGGACGGTTTGTAGATTGAAGGTAATAATCAACAGTGCAATGACAGTTGACGGTAAGATCGCCACATCAAGCGGAGATTCAAAAATTTCTTCAAGGGACGATCTTGTGAGGGTTCATAAGCTGCGCGCTTCTGTCGATGCCATAATAGTAGGAATATCTACAATTTTAGCAGACAACCCACGGCTCACAGTAAGACTAGCGAAGGGTAAGAACCCAGCTAGGGTGATAGTAGACAGCAGAGGCAGGGTTCCCCTTGACTCTCAAATAGTGCGTACTGCGTCCAGAGTTAAGACTATTGTAGCAGTGACAGATCAGGCACCCGAGGAAAAGATAATGAAATTAAGAGATATGGGCGCGCAGGTGCTGGTGATAAGCGAAGGAAAAAAGGGACAAAGTGCTGCTGTGCCCCACGGCGTCAACCTTAAACTGCTGTTTCGCAAGCTGGAAAAGATGGGGCTGAAAAAAATATTGGTAGAAGGTGGAGGCGAGCTTAACTGGTCCCTTTTACATCTTTGGCTAGTCGACGAGCTGACAATAACAATTGCCCCAAAAATAGCAGGCGGTAGGCTGGCAACGACGCTTGTCGAGGGAGATGGATTTGATGAAATAGCCCAAAGCATCAAGCTGCAGCTCAAGAAAATACAGCGGAAAAAGGGCGGCGAGCTTGTACTGCACTACAAGCTATGATTTTATAGTAGTCTTTTTACATCTTGCTATAATAATGCAACAGAAACAGTATCTGGACTTAGACAGGCTTGCCAAGATCAATGTCGAACGTGATCGAGGCATGAAATTGAAGTTGATGATTCTAAGCTGACAAGTACATAATTTTTAAGGTCTTTCAACTATACTGATATGTTGATGTTCTCAAACGAGCACACTCTGCACAGATTCATGATGGAAAAGGCTGAAGGACAATTTCATGACAGGTACGAGAAAGCACTTGAACAGGTAAGATCAGAGTTCGGTAGGACTTACACAATGGTGATTGGCGGAAGTGAGGTAACGACCTCAGCTACGATAAAGCATATCTCGCCTATTGACACAAGAATAGTGCTTGGACATATGCCGATTGGGGGTGCCAGCCATGTTAGGAAAGCCATTGCAGCCGCAAAAGAGGCATTTGAGAGCTGGGGCAGAATAGACTACCGGGAGCGAGTACATGTATGCAGGGTTGCAGCAGACATCATGGCCGATCGCAAATTTGAGCTTGCCGCGTGGGTCTCATATGAAAACGGCAAGAATCGTTACGAGGCTATAGCAGACATCGATGAGGCTATCGACTTTTTACGCTACTATTCTGAAGAAATGGAAAGAAATAACGGCTTTGAGACAATGATGAAAAGCGCTCAGCCAAATGAAAGGAGTAAGAGCGTTATGAAACCCTATGGAATATGGGGAGTAATTGCTCCCTTTAACTTTCCGGCTGCTATTTTTGTAGGCATGAGTACGGGCGCAATAATCACCGGGAATACTGTGGTAGCCAAGCCGTCTAGCAATACTCCAATTATTGCATGGAAGTTTGCAGAAATATTCAAGCAGGCAGGACTGCCTGATGGTGCGTTCAACCTAGTCATCGGGCAAGGCGGCAAGATAGGCAATGAGCTTGTCAGCAACGAGGCTGTTGCGGGCATTGTATTCACCGGTTCTCGAGACACTGGATTCCACATGGCAAAAGAGTTTAGCAAGACAAGGCTCAAGCCGCTAATCGCTGAGCTTGGAGGCAAGAATCCTGTGATAGTGACTGAAACGGCTGACATCAATAACGCAGTTGACGGTGTCCTCAAAGCAACGTTTGGCTACTCGGGGCAAAAATGCAGCGCCTGCTCTCGGGTTTATATCCACAAGAAGGTGAGGGATGAGTTTCTCAGGCGGCTTGTTGAAAAGACAAAGAACCTGCCGATAGGAAACCCACTTGACTCCAATACCTTTGTTGGTCCACTTGCAAACGAGGATGCCTACAGAAAATATCAAAAATATATAAGGGCAGCGGAGAAGGATGGCAAGGTGCTTGTTGGAGGCTCTATCAAAAAGGATGACGGCCTAAAGCACGGCTACTATGTAGAGCCGACGATTATCGTTGATCTGCCAAAAAAACACCAGCTCTTTAGAGAGGAGATGTTCGTTCCCATCCTATGTGCCGCAGACTATGAGAAGTTTGATGATGCCATCAAGCTTGCAAACGACACTGAATATGGATTGACAGCCGGAATATTTACCAGAAAGCATGAAGAGGTCAAAAAGTTCCTTGATTGCATCGAGGCGGGAGTCGTTTATGTTAACAGGCAGGCAAGCGCAACAACTGGCGCAATGGTCGGATGCCAGCCATTCGGCGGATGGAAGAACTCCGGTACGAGGGGTAAAGGAACG
>JAICVG010000277.1 GCA_025935445.1 Nitrososphaera sp.
AATTTTTTCATTATATATTGGGCCGGTGGTCTAGCCTGGTTAGGATACCGCCTTGACATGGCGGGGGTCGTTGGTTCAACTCCGACCCGGCCCACTACTTCTTTATTATTTTCACTATTCTCATTGGGTTGAACTGGGCTTCTATTGGATTGAGTAATTCTTTCTCATTCATAATTGCAGTGTGATTACAGCCAGAGAACACGACGCGCCATTTAGCAGTAGGTTGTTTTTCTTGACTACTCAAATTCTTCAGGTAGCCTTATCCTTTGTGACACACAACAGGCTTTTAGCTTTTTCAGTTTGAAATGGTCTTGAAGTATACGCACAACTGTCCGAATAAGAAGCAGCAACAGTGTGTAAGCAAGGTACTATAGTAGTAGCAACAGCAATAGAGTAATCATAAACACTCCAGAAGCAAGCTAAAGAGTAACAGTTTTCAAATAAAGGTATAGAAGAAGCGACCAGAAGATGATGCAAGCAAGACGGTAAAAAGATGTGATTCAAGCTCCTCTGATGCAGAGTCATTATTATTACTGTGGGATGACGAGCGCGCAGCCGAGTTTGCAGTATCTGAAAAGAAGAGGAAGGCAAAAGCGCACAAGCAGTCGGCTGGATAAGATTGAATCCAGACACGTCCAAGCATGTATGTCGCCAACCTAAGAAAGAAGGAGAACAACCTCAACCACGACCACAACAACAACAGCAGCAGCTGCAAACTCATCATCACAAAGAGTCGTCTTCGATAGTAGAGAAAGAAATATCTCAGCTAAGAGCAGAGATGCGTGTATTCTTTGAACATCTTAGTTTGTGTCAGAATTTGGCGGAAGAAAGCTGTATTTATGCTCAGCAGCATGCAAGAGCCAGTTTGAAGCAAATCCCAGCAAGTACGGCTACTAGTGGCAAACAACATCAGCCCTAAGTACAGCGTAGACTTTTGCTGTATGTATGAACTCTTTTTCCCTTCTTCTTTATTTTGCTGAATCGTATAAGTAATAATGCTGTGTTATCGGATATGAATCAAACACAAAAGGCAAGATTCAAAGTTGTTGGAATGTATTGCACTAGCTGCAAGCCAATCATTGAATATCAACTAAAAGGCAATGAAGCTATCAAAAATATAGACACCGACTTCATGACAGATTCTGTTATTGTGGAATATGATCCTACGTTAATAACTAAAGAGAGAATAAAGGAAAGGCTAGAAAATTCTGGCTACAAATTCATCAGAGTTTCTAGATAGAAGTGGCTTGGCTCATAAACTCTTTTAGCTAGTTTGAAGGGCAAAGCTGATCCAAAAATACAGACCTTTCTTGTTCTTCTTTTTTGTCATATAAAGTGTAGACGAGCACCCGTGCAAAACTGTTGAAGTTGCCAAATGCAAAAAAGAGTGAAAGGATGGAGGCGATAAGGACTGCTGCATCTTCATCATCATGGTCATCCTCATTATTGCCTCGTCTTGGCTTTTCACCTCTTGGCACTTATTATTGAATTATGATAACGTCCTAAATTGCATGATATATGATTAAAGCCGGGATTACATAATGAATTTTTTGCTTCTTTACAATTGTAAACTCCTATCCCTATATAAGAGAAGGCCTAAAGGTTAGGCATATGGCAACTGATCCGGTCTGTGGCATGTTTGTTGAAGAAAAACCAGATTCCATCCAGCATATAGTGGATGGAAGGAAATACTATTTCTGCAGCACACAATGCATCAATGAATTTACCGAGCCGGAAAAAGAATTACGAAAGCTGAAGAAGCATGTGGCAATAAGCATTGCACTTACAATTCCTATTATAATACTAACGCTACCCCACATGTTTCCTTCGCAGCTTGAAGATTTGATTCCCCTTCCAATGGAGACCAGCAACTATGCTATGCTAGCGCTAGCAACACCAATCCAGTTCTGGATAGGCTGGCGCTTCTACAAGGGTATGTGGGATGGAATAAAGGCTAAAGCATCTAATATGGATACGCTAATAGCGCTAGGAACTAGCGCAGCATACGTTTATAGCGCAGCTGTTACGGTTGCACCCGGCTACTTCCCGTTTGCGTCAGTGTATTTTGAAACTGCCGCAATCATAATTACTTTAATCCTGGTAGGAAGACTGCTAGAGACAAGGACAAAGGAGAAGGCATCAAGTGCAGTAAGGAAACTGATGGATCTCCAGCCTAGGATGGCTAAGGTGATAAGGGAAGGAAACAGAGAGGAAGAAATTCCTGTCGAGCAGGTCCAGGAAGGAGAGCTCCTTGTCATAAGACCCGGTGAGCGTGTACCTGTCGACGGTGTTGTAATAGAGGGAGCATCTTCAATAGACGAGTCTGCAATCACAGGTGAGAGCATCCCTGTGGACAAGTCAAGTGGAAGCGAAGTTATCGGCGCTACAATAAACCACAGCGGGCTTCTTACAGTCAAAGTTACTAAAGTGGGCCAAGATACCGTGCTGTCCCAGATAATTACACTTGTAGAGAACGCAAGAATGGGCAAGGCCCCTATGCAGAGGATGGTAGACCAAGTTGCAAAGTACTTTGTACCCGCAGTAATAGCCATCGCAGTTGGCGTGGGGCTTGGCTGGTATTTTGCAGGAGGAGCAGGCCTAACATACTCGCTCCTTGCGTTCGTATCAGTGATAATTATAGCATGCCCCTGTGCGCTTGGCATCGCTACCCCTGCGGCGCTGATGATGGGCGCTGGCAAGGGTGCGGAGAACGGCATACTATTCAAAAGCGGTGAATATCTGGAAATTGCAAGAAAGGTAAACACTGTGGTGTTTGACAAGACTGGCACCTTGACAGAAGGCATGCCGTCAGTCACAGACATCGTAGACTTATCAGGCGGCATCGGCGAAAACGAGCTACTGAGGCTCGCAGCAATTGCAGAATCAGGTTCTGAGCACCCGCT
>JAICVG010000321.1 GCA_025935445.1 Nitrososphaera sp.
AAGAAAAGATTTTACTAATATAATTCATAGTTCGCTCTCAACCATTTGTCAGAGCTATGAATGACAATGGCAATATTGTTTGCATCATGCAATTCAGTTAATTGTGCCGTACCGAATAAAGTGAATTAAATGATGTAGATGAATCGTATGATCGAAAAAGAAACTAGCGCTTATGTTTATTATTATCATTATCTTCATGCATTTTCCATCATGTTCTCAAGCATATATGTGACGTTGCACATGCGCACCCCCTATCTCAGATTTGATTCTATCAAAGAAATCTGCATGAATATATGCAGAAATTAAAGCTGAAACATATAATAACGATATCTTCGAAGCGTAACAAAACAAACTTGCCAGCTGACCTCAAAGAGACCAGCTGGCAAGGATGCGATCAACGTGAGTCTCCGTGAGCTTGGAGGCTCACGTATTCTTTGAAAGAAACAATCCCTAATCTTAAGCTTTTAGAGCGATTTTTCCATGTCTTGATATAGAGGCGCATTCCTGACACAAAGACTGCAACCATCGGTTTATATGTTTTAATCGCTACCCTCTTGGCATGTCTAGACGAGAGGAACGCGAAAGGACAGAATTTTTGCAGACAACAGCAGGATGCGATTAACAGGTCAATTGATGAAACAAAAGACAACATTCGCAGAGCAATAGAAGAAGTAAGGAGGGAGACTCCAAGGTATTCTCAGACCGTTACAGATTTTCAGAATGAAACAGCCGAGGCAACTCGAGAGATTGCAGATAACTTTTTGGATTCACAGAAAGAGGTAATTAATTCAATGCAATCCGCATGGACTCCATTTGCAGAGAGAACCAGCAGCAGTGGCAGTAGCAACAATGACTACTGGATGATGGGTATGATGATGCAGCCTTGGTCGTGGACGGGAATGTCGCCTAGGGACATGGCAGACATTTATGCAAGAGGCATAAGTGCGATGACTGACTCAGTAGCAGCAAGCACCCGCATGGCCACTAATATGATGTTTGCAGGAATTGAAGCAAGTAGAGCAACTACAAATTATGCAAGGCACAATTCTAGGGAAATCGCAAGGATAACTTCAAATACTGCAAGGATCTTTGGGCAGAACACAAGGGAGACGGTTAGCAGGATGCAAGAGGGCAGCTATGGCGGAACAACAACAACAACAGGAACAGCAGCAACGACGACAGGCAGGACTACAGGCACTACTGAAGAGAAAGAAACAGATACTGCGAGAAGAAAATAGGCACAAAAAGAAAAAGGCATTAACAAAGCCAATCCATCATTTTTGTATCCATAAAATTAGATTTGAAGATTAAATAGGAGAAAAGTAGTTCGCTAGATTTGAATGTTTCAAAAAATTGCTTTCTCTTTACTTATTGCACTAGCGCCTGAGCAATCTTTGGCATCTTGCCAAAGGTGTCACCAAGCTTTCAGTCAATTCTTGCATGCCACACAATCTTGATGTCCTGTGCCAAGATCTTATGACCTGCTCTCCTTCCAAATGATATTGTGCCATCGGTCACATACTTGAGCGCGCGCCTTATACCTTCTATAAGCCTTTGATATCTAAGGGCTACACATAGAGCGCTCTTTGTATACTGATCCATATACGTCATTGCAGTTATAGTAGCCACACCAATTTTGCTGTCTACCCTCTCTGACTTCCATAAGCGTTATTCGGTCGGTCTGTAAAGTCAAGGTTATTAAGTGCCCAATTAAATATGGCCGGAGAGCCGCCAGGAAAATCTGGCCGGAATATGTGTAGTTGCCAACTATGTTAAAGGCCTTGACTAAGGCGTCACACAGCATATGCGCTATACAGTTTCGACGCCAGAGTATGTATGAGTAATGGCAGGTGTTGGCGGCATACCCTTTGAAAAGTCAAGTGGGTTTGTAATATCAATACCGACGACGACCTTTTCTGCAAAATTCTTTTCTCCTTACGTCGTGATTGCCCTTGGCGTTTCCTCTCACAGAGTTGCAATTCCGACAATCTCTCCAAATGCTGCTGCGTCCCCCAGGCTCCTTGCAGTAAAGCTATCTTGCCATGTCTTGCAGTCCTGACTTGGTTTTTTCCCGACTTCTGAAGCCTCTATCTTGACGTGAATCCTGATGCAATAAAGCTGTCAGCAAGCCATAGTCCTATGTCTCCGCGTCCTACAATGCCGATTTTTATGGCATGATAAGAAGGTTGTGTTCTAATAAAGTTGAGGTTTTTTACCAGTATTTTGTTTTTATCTTTTCAATGGCATGC
>JAICVG010000320.1 GCA_025935445.1 Nitrososphaera sp.
GGACAACAGGCACGGCATATGGCGCTGCCATTTTGCCGGCTCATGCAGCGCAGTCTGTCCTAAGGGTGTCGACCCTGCGCTTGGCATCCAGCTGCTGAGGGGACACCTTCTAGGGTACTCAAAACATGAAAAGAAGGTGGCAGATCTGAAAGAAAGGCTGAAAAAAGATTAGGCGGCCGGTTTGGGCGGGTACTTGCTCTCGTTCACCTGTTTGTTTATAGCATCGGCCATGAAGTGATTGCTGACGTTCACGTTCACTCCGTTCACTCCAGACAACTTGTAGATATTGTCCCGAACGTCCTGTGCTATCTTAAATCCAAAGACTGCAGGACAGAATGGACTCGTCAGGTGCAAGTCAACCTTGATCTTGCCTGAATCAATGTCCACCTTGTCGATAAGCTCAAGCTCCATTATCGAAACTCCAATTTCAGGGTCGACTATCTTGGTCAGCTCTTCAAAGATTTTTCTGCGAGTCTGCTGTATCTGCTCTTCCTGACTCATTATATATGAAATTCACAGATACTATATTTAACCATTGCAGAAAATGCCCATCCGCATGAGGTTGTTAGCATTCTAAAAAATTGATTATTTTGAAGCCGCTAAATATCGTTGCTTGTGATGTGTTTTGCCGCAGAGCTCACTACACTTATTAAATGGGTGGGGATCGCAGCAGAAAGTTATCCTTTTCAGCAACCAGCGTTAGAGAAAGTTGACCATCTGGTGCCTTAAATTTTTCTCCTGCAATAAGCTCAGCTTCTTTTCCCTCTGGAGCTGCACCTCGATTCTCCACAGTTCATTTAACAATAAAAAAACATTATCTGCACCGCATCACTCCACTCATTGTGATGGCAACAGCAAAATACAATCAAAAGCAAAACTAAAGAATATCTCTCTTAAATTACGATTGGACTTATACTAGGGCGAGACTGGGCTCCACAAGGGAGGATCTTAAAAGTCTTAAAATCTTAACCTTACCGTAACCATACAACCTTAAAATAAAGCGCGCACGATGCACACTTTATTGTATGTATAGGTCCCGTCCAAATAACAAACTCGAGGACGATGCGCTCAGATTCCTTTCTTCAATAGACGACGATAAGTCGATATTGTATTATGACATTGTTGGAAGTCAGGCGCATTCGATAATGCTGCATGAGATGGGACACATTACGTCCAGTGAACTGAAAAAGATCCTCTCTTCGCTTGAGGAAGCAAAGAAAAACCCGGCTAAAGTCGATACCGAAGGATATGAGGACATTCACGAGGCTCTTGAGGCCTTTGTTATAAAACATTCCGGGATGGACGCTGGAGGCAAGATGCATACTGCAAGGTCAAGAAACGACCAAGTGGTGCTAGATATAAGGATGAAGATACGTGATGACATCAACGAGATTTGCGCAGCTCTTGCTAGCCTAGTACAGCGACTCGTGGAGAGAGCAGAAGAAAACAAGCAAGTTCCGATGGTAATGTACACTCATTTACAACAGGCCCAAATAGGCACCTTCTCGCATTTCTTGCTGTCGTACGCCTATGGCCTTATGCGTGATATGGAGCGGCTGTATCTGGCATATCATAGGATAAACCAGTCGCCGCTTGGGGCATGTGCCATAGGAGGCTCGTCTATCACTATCGACAGGAAAAGAACAGCAATGCTACTTGGCTTTGACAGCATCATAAAGAATTCTATTGACGCCACCAGCTCACGGGATGCTTTCATAGAGTATGCTTCAACACTTGCAATACTAATAAGCACGCTCGGAAGGATTGCAGAGGATTTCATTATCTGGTCAACCACTGAATTTGGCTACATAGAGCTTGCCGAATCATATACTTCAACCTCAAGTGCAATGCCGCAAAAGAAGAACCCTGATCCGCTAGAGTTAACGAGGTCAAAGGCGGCAATCGTCACTAGCAACCTTGTGTCAATGCTTGGCATAGTCAAGGCTCTGCCCTCCGGCTACAGTCGAGACTTACAAGACATTAAGGCGCCATTGCTTGGAGCTTCTGCTATAACCCTTCATACAATCAAGATAATGGATCGTGTAGTAAGATCATTGCAGATAAACAAGGAACGCATGCTGCAGGCTGCAAGCATTAGCTATGCAATTGCACTGGACATAGCAGAGCAGCTTGTGATGCAAAAGAAGATACCTTTCAGAACCGCTCACAGACTAGTTGGAGCCTTAGTGAACAAGGCTGCAAGCAAGGGCAACATATCTCTTGTCAAGCTAGAATTTGCAGACGCTACTTCAGTCCTGAAAGCTCACAAAGTTGAAATCA
>JAICVG010000117.1 GCA_025935445.1 Nitrososphaera sp.
GTTTTAAGTTGATAATAAAAGGGCTTGTCTGCGCAGCCCATAACCGAGGATTGGGATGGCGGCATAGGCTTGCGCTTGCGCCCTTTGCATCTGTGTTTGTAATCTACCAGAGCTATAAGGATTGTGGTTGATTCTGCCAAGATACTTTAGCGTATTATTTTTCTGTAGAGTGAGAAGACTTCCAAAGACTTTCCTGATAGAGCTATAAGCTTTAACATCAATTTACTTAGCACGCAGATGGTATTTTTCAGGAAAATGAACGAGATGAATTTCTCAAATTTCTGTATCTTACCATCTAGAACATAAAATTACTTTCCATAGAGGATAACGACATTTTTTCGCAAATTTATTAACGCTGAGTCGGAAAAACCAATGCATAGTGGATCGCAAAACACAAGATTTAAAGGATACAAAACAATTCTTACGCAATATATGCCAAAGAAGCGAGCAAGCAGGGGGAGGTCAAAGGGAGGCAAGGGTAGCTCAGGCTCAGTACATTGCAGCCAGTGCGGAGCTTTGGTTCCTCGGGATAAGGCCAAGAAAGTGACAGGAAGGATCACCCTTGTGGAACCTATGCTTGCAAAAGAATTGAGAGCATCAGGGGCATACATACCGATGTCTACGGATGTCAAGTTCTATTGCGTGTCGTGTGCCGTCCACAGGGGCATCGTGAAGGTAAGATCAGAGTCAGATAGACGCACGGCATCTAAGCTTCGGTAGAAGATAGTTTCCTGACAGTCACCGCCACCCTCTGAGCTAACGTGATACCTGCTACTATCGAAACAATTATCATTGCCCATTGCATTGCTTCTCTTACAGGTATCATGCCTATTATCGCAATGATTAGCAGTCGTTCTGCACGCTCGCCTATTCCTATGCCTTTGAGTTTCCCTCCAAGCGATTCGGCCCTTGCTCTTGTATAGCTTACAAGAAGGGACAACCCTAAGGCAACTAGGCACCAGAATGAATCTGCAAGTTGCCCTAACGCAATGCCGCCGAAAATAATTAATTCAGCTATCTTGTCAAAGACAGAGTCAAGGAATGCGCCCTTATTTGATATTCGCTTTGTAATACGAGCCACGCTACCATCGACAATATCAAAAAAGCCCGAAACTAAGAGAAAGATTCCGCCTATGACAGCAGCGAAATTCCAAGGCGTCCAGTCAAGATTAACGAATGCATTCGAGGTATAGGCAATTGCTGCTAGCACCGACACTGCTAGACCTAATCCAGTCCAAAAGTTAACTGAGAGGCCTGTTGAGGCAAAGGTTGCGCCAATTCTTGTTAGTGTAGGCTCTAGCAAGTTTCTGAGTTTGTTCAACAACGATTTTTTTCAACATGATTCTTATATAATAATATATATAAAATAAAAAGTTAATGCAGTTTTTCTTTTGCATTCTCCACGTTATATCTGTTTGAAGGTCTCTTTTTGGGTCTTTACTTTCTTGACCATTGCTTTTGCACGAGCCTTCACTTTATCTGCTGCTGCATTTTCTATCTCGTCTGCTGCACCACTTTTCCTCCTGACCTTGTACTCAGTTTTCATCTCTACATCAACCATAGCTATTGCAATCTGCTTATCAGATTACAGAAGGAACAATTGGCTTTGAAGATTTTGATAGATGTGAACCTCAAGAGATCAACCATAATTCTTTAATAGCATTTTTTCACGTACAGATTTGTAATTTCACAAATGTCAGATTTGGATGTAGTGTCCGTTCTATCCAACCTTGGAGTTGACTTTGAGTCAGAGGGTAGCAACCTCAGGGTGCACGATATAGCTTCTATCGATAACGCAACTGAGAACGACCTTGCATTTTGCTGGTATGTCGGCCAAAAAGGACTGTCATACATTTCCGGCTCAAAGGCAGGTGTGATACTGTGCAAGAAGGAAATGCAAGGTGTCGCTCATCCAAATAGCCGGCAATTGTTAGTATTTACAGATAATCCTCGCATGACATTTGTTCGACTGACCAAGGAAATGAGGCGGCAAGAGCAGTTAGTTGGCATCTCACCAAGGGCAGTTATTTCGGAGAAATCCAAGATAGGATCTGGCTGTTATATTGGGGATTACGCGGTAATAGGCGACAATTGTTCAGTAGGCGATAACACAATTATATACGACAGGGTGTCGCTCGTGCAAAACTGTATAATTGGTAACAATTGCGTGATTCAGTCAGGAGCCTCTTTGGGATCCGATGGCTTTGCTTTTGAGCGCTATGAAGGTGGTGAGCTCGAAAAATTCCCTCATAAGGGTCATGTAAGGCTTGGAAACAATGTTGAGATATATACCAACTGCTCTATTGCGCGAGGATCACTCTCTGACACTTGGATAGGTGATGGAACAAAACTTGATGCTCTAGTACATATTGCTCACAACGTGACTGTGGGAAAGAATTGTGAACTCACTGCTGGAACGATTATTGGAGGCAGCACTAGCGTAGGAGACATTAGCTGGACAGGTCTTAATTCAACATTGAAAAATGGCATCAAAGTAGGCAGAAACGTCATTGTGGCCTCAGGCGCTTCCGTTATACACGATATTCCTGACGGCGATATCGTTGCAGGCGTTCCAGCTAGGTCAATCAAACACAAGGTAAATACGGACGAGGTGTTCCTCATGGCAGGACAAAAGAAAGCGACTACAACCTAAACTTACGCGCTTATTGACTCGATAACCTCTTTTGGCATCTGCTCATGTGCTACTCTACTTCCGTTTTCCTGTGGGATATTCATCAGCTTGAACTCTTTGCCAAAAAACAGCTTTTGCACTTCAAAAGCTTCCACACATGTTACCGAATTATTGAATCTGCTTTGCAATGCACGGTACTGTGCAAGGCCGCGAATCGCATTCGACTGGAGAAACGACTTGCTTCTCTGAGACCAGAAAATATTGATAAGCTGTATCTTACCATCGATGACATCCGATATATCATAATAGACTTGCGGCTTGAAGTCGCGAGTTACCGGGATTTCGTAAGCTAGTATATTCGGGACGAATCTTCCAGCCTCCGTTGTGGAAGCAGCTATTGCGCGATGATCATGGTGTGTATCGCCAACCGAGTGTGTGAGCACAATGTCGGGATCAGCCTTCTTTATAAAAAACTCAATGTGATTGATAAGATCGCTTGACAGCGATAGTTTGGTATCTTCGAAATTGTCAATCCACAATCTTTTTGCTCCTATGAATTTTGCAGATCTGATTAGCTCCTTTGTCCGCTCCTCAGGATCACCGGAAGCTCCTCCTCGCGTTAAGGTATACATGAAGATATTATGATGATCTTGCCGGGAAGCCTTTAGCAACAGACCACCGCATCCAAGTTCAATGTCATCAGGATGCGCCCCGATGGCAAGAATATTCATCAGAATGGGTGAGTGCGACGCTTATTTATATAGTTGGAAATCCCTCTCTGTGATAATATAATATACGATTTGTCAGCCATAACTGATTACTCTAAATTTCTAATAATGGCAGATTATATTAACTGTATCATACTGTGTGTAATAGATGTGAAGCAATGACTTTTAAATTGTTTGATATCAATTCTCCTTCATTGAAGGAAGTCACTGTTGCTCTTTTGCTTCTCATGTTAACAGTGTCAGCTGGGAGATCTACTAGCGCGCAATCAATCCCAATGTTACCTCCTCCATTTCCTGAAAACAGTCCACAAGAAGAAAGAATAGTTGAGAACGATCGGGAGCCGCCTCAGATAGAGATACTTACTACGGAGTTGCACGAGGGCAAGAATGTCTTTAAGGTTAGGATAACAGATGAGTCAAGCCTGAGGACAAGAGAGGTCAAATATGTGCATAATGGTCAGCTGAGAGTTGATGGGCTCTTCCGAGACCAAAGCAATGTATATAAAGCATTAATAGATATTCGATCGCCGTCACGGGTAGTAATGGTGACTGCAGGCGACGCAAATGGGAATATCGTCTCAGACTTTAGAGAATACGAAATCACCCAGTCTCAGGATATATTTACACAAGTAATGGATCGACTGTCACAGACGCTCAATTACTTTCTGAACCTGTTTGGTTGGTAATATCATGTAGAGACCATCGTAATAAATAAATGCCAATACAACACCATGAATTTCAGTAACGCTGTGACCTTAATTCATTATGGAAGGTGTAACTGATTGGCCGAAAAAGTATGGATCGCGTTCTTTTTTGTTGTAATTGCACTTTGGGCTCTAGTGCTCATGGCATCAATATACCCTAGGATATATGGCATAGAAATTCTAGTAGACAGCGATTTCGACTTAACTTACTTTACGCTGCCAATACTAGTCTTCAACCTAATCTATGTATCCATGCTAATCATGATATTCACATTGTACCTTGGCGGCTACGCCAGAGTCAGAAACTACCAGCTAAAGATGAAGGAAACGGTGTCTGAAAGGTTCCGCAACCAGACAGAGCTATGCAGTATAGTAATCCCGGCAAGAAACGAGCAGAGCGTCATAAAAAGGACTGTACTTGACTGCCTTAAGCAGACCTATCAAAAAATCGAAATCATTGTAATATGCCATAATTGCTCTGACAGAACGTTTGACGAAGCCAAGGTTAACGATCCGAGGGTGAAGGTATTTAACCTTCAGACAAAGGAGGCGGGCAAGGGCATCGCATTGAATTTTGGAGTCGAGAAATCAAGTGGCAATTACATAATGATACTTGACAGTGATGGACTGCTGACACGCGATTTCCTTGAGAAAGCACTACCTTTCTTTGACGGAAATTACTGTGCGGTTCAAGGTAGGTACGTTCCAAGCAACAGGAGCTTTAACTTCGTCACTAGGATGCTTGCACTAGAAGGTGATCTGTGGTCTACTCCATATATGACAATAAGGACCTGCTTTGGACACCGATGTCCGCTTGGAGGAACAGGGTATATTGTCAGAAAAGACATCCTGTCAGAGGTAGGCATGTTTGCCAATCATCTTGTGGATGACTACGAGTTAACCTTTCGATTGCTAAGGAAGGGCTACAGGATAGCATTTGCGCCGCTGTCCATAAACTATGATGAAAAACCACCAACACTCGATTTCATGCTGAGGCAGAGAGCAAGATGGGCTAAAGGATTCATCGACTTGCTTGGAACTAGGGTTGCGGATCGCTCAGACATTATTGGACACATCTTCTGGCTAAATCCAATTGCTGCGGTAACTGGCTTTATCATGCTCATGATTCCTGCTTTTGCAGCTCTCCACTACCTAGTATATGATTACTATCCTTATACCTA
>JAICVG010000107.1 GCA_025935445.1 Nitrososphaera sp.
ACTAAGAGCATTTACTTCCGGTGTCGGGAAATTTATTGGGAGAGATATAGAAGGCAACTCCAGGTATATTTTGAACGGTATTGGTTTGTTATCGAAATCTAAGTAATGTCTTGAAGTCATTAGGCTGGCCTCTGAGTGCTTAGTAGCCTCATGATAGTCTATGGCATAACCAATTTCTTCATTCACAGCCATAAACTTAACCATAAAACAAGATAAAGATCGCCTTTCCCCAGGATGACAGTTTATATAATTTTTATATTGTCTGGATATTTTTGTTTGGTTTCATAAGGGCCTCTAAAAATTCGTCCTCCCGTATAAAGCAGAGGCACCTATGGTGCTGTGAAGCTTGGAAAAGGCTTAGTCATGCGTGCAGCTAGAGATGGAAAGACCGGGGTGTTCGCCATACCCGATATGGGTTCCTTCTTCTTATCTGAACGTATAGACATACTTTTAGAGTATGAGCGAAGCATTCCAATAAAGATGGATTTCAAGTTTATAGCCATATGTTCATACCATAGAGGTAACTTCGACACTCTTACCGAACAGCAGCAGAAAGAGCTACTCTTATGCCACAATACTGTTATTGGAGTTAAGGATGAATCCGATGCCTTTGAACCATAATCTTTTTACACAGTATGGGCAGGAAAAATTGAAAGGCTTCAGAACAAAATATCATTCATCCTACTAGGAATCGGCTTGATAAAGCTCCATAGATGAGGCATCTTTCGATCCAACGATGACCTATCAATCCATCATGCTCTTTTCAATCCTTGAATTATATCTCCAATAGACTTGATTGTTTCTGCCATTCCATCAAAGATCTTCTCCCTTCTCACAGCTGCCACATTCAAGCTTACACTTCTAAATCTGTATCTTGTTATTATGTTCCTTATCTTCTCAATGCATTCATCTGGCGTTCCAGCAACCGCAAATTTATCAACAATTTCTTCATCTACTAGGCTGTCTATCTCTTTGGGATACTCCACGTTTGGCGAGAAGTACCAGCCTTTGACTCTTCTTACCGCGTCAATGATTTTCTGCAGTTTTGTCTCTTCTATTAACATATCAGGAGGCCTTAGCAGTGCCAAGTAATACGCTGCGTACAGTTTCACACTTTCCCTCGCTAGCTTCCCGTCACCTGAAGCACATACGGTTAAGCGTGGAGCTACCTCTATACTGTCGATATCTCTTCTGGCATGGGCTGCACCTTCTGAAATCCAGCGAAGATAATTTGTTAGCTGTTGGTCAGAAACATATCTAGCTCCAATCACAATTATGTCTGCTAATTCGCCAGCTAACTTTGCAATCCTTGGACTCCTGGTTCCGATAAGAATGGGCACAGTATGCTGTGGAGGAAATTCTAGTCTTGAATCTTTACCAGTTAGTTGATAAGCATTGCCTTGGTAGTTAACCACTCTTCCAGCCAACAGTTCCCTAATAATATGGACAGCTTCTCTAATTGTTGGAGCTGGAGGAGATCGTATTACTCCAAGCTTTCCAATGCCTGCACCTGCTCCTATCCCTAGAAAGGCTCTTCCATCTGATATTTCATCTAGTGTTGATGCCGCTGCAGCAATTACCGCAGGGTGTCTTGTATAAGGATTGGTTACAAGACTTCCTATCCTCATGCGCTTGGTGACAAATGCACATAACGCCTGTAATTCATAGGTATCTGGGTAAAAGATCACATCAGATATTCCAAGTCTATCGACGCCAACTTCTTCTGCAAGTTGTGCTAGCTTCAACATCTCCCTAGTCTTAAGAACAGGGGTTATCTCTGCCTCAAAAATAAGCGCCATAGATAAGATCAGTGGTTAACCCCATTAAGTGTTCTATTCAGTTCATCTATTCTAGGCAAAAACTCCTCGCTCTGAGGATCCGGTTTCTCCCTAACGTTGTGAAGAACTGTGTCACTATATGCATCATCATCATCATCAATATCGACGGTCATGCCACAGCATCAATATTGAACATGACATTACTCAGGACTGCCTAAATTAGGGAAGAAAATGAAGGTGCTAAAAGACCTCTTTGAATGTGAGGCAATACTCAAACGCCTGCCCTTCCTGCTAGATCAACTTCCTGACTAGGCTCTAGTTGATATGTTAATAATAATCGTATTTTTTGTGCGAAGGCGCGCAGAGTCTTAACGAATGGATGATGACAATAAACTAATACTAATATATGGACATTATAAAATGACTTCAGGTTAAATTTTTCCTCTTGTGCCACACTGATTTATCGGACTATTTTTATGACAGCTTTTTCATTAATGCTGTGTCTCTGTTAGAAAGTTCTTCACCTATTGAATTTCATAAATAGCTCGCTTGGCTTGACAAATGACGTAGAAATGCAATTTAATCTTTTAAATTATAGCACAGGCGGACTAACATTTACAAAGAAGGCAAATGCTCAGTTTACTAATGAGTTCAAAAAGAGAATAGTTGATATTTTCAAGTATTTTCCAGAGCTCCACAAAGAGATTGTGCTAGTAGGGTGGATAGCACCTCATGGCTGGGCGAGAGGTAGTTGTTGTTGTTCCAGTGTCTCTACAAGTAAGCCACTGAAAATAAGTCTACAGCCTAATGAGAGGAACTTTACCATAGCACATGAGTTTACACATCTTCTTCAAGCAAGAAAAAAAGAAGAACTTCAAATACCCAGTGGTGAAAGAGCTTGCGATGTTTGGGCGTTAACTCGACTGCCCTTGGAGTTGATTGATGACTATCCTAGTTACATAGGCAACTACCTAATGCGAAAGCGCTGGGATACTGTCAAGAATATAGTTAGAGAACTTGCGTTTAATGCCATTCAGATTAGAAAGACAAAAAGGCAATACATAGTATGGTTTGAAGATGAAGTAAAAAAGTTGGGAAGATAATTCTTCAAAATAATACAGATAGGCTAACTAGATCCCTTCTCTTGTCAAATAAAGCAACAATCACAAGAGCAGCAAGAAAGAGAGAGAAATGCCCTTTTCCCTCGGTCATTTCTTTAGAAGTTTCGTGGAACGGAAAAGAAAAAGCAAGTTCTGACCCATGACTTTTTGAACCAAATCTATCATCAAAATCTGAAATCTAGATTACGATCATGGATGGGATCTATGTGTATCGTTGCAAGCTACTGTATGTTCCTTCTCTGAGAGAAGAAGAAACTTAGATGCTTGCAACTAGGACGATGGTGAAGAACGTGTTACTATAACTGTACCTCTCATGCCTTCCTCTGCGTGAATTGTACATAGGTAGTTAAAGACTCCTTCTTTATCAAAGCGATACTGCCATGATGCATTTGGTTCAATAAAGCCGCTGTCTATTGCGATTACTTCTTCTGTTTCCAGGTTGGTATTATTATTATTATTATTATTACTATCAGTCGTGTTCTCAAAAATCATGGCGGTGGTGCTGCTAGCATCTAATGCTGTAGTTTGGTTGAACGAACCCACAACATTGTGGGGGAGATTTGAAGGGTTAGACCAGCTAATTTCAGAACCAGCGCCTATCAGTACTGCTTTTGGTACGAACATATTCACATCTGAACGTACAACATTGGATCGTGCAGTATCAGTTATGACTCGATCAGCTTGCTGTGCAACCTGCGTAACTTGGCCTTTATCTACGTCAACCAAGATATTCCAGATTTGTTGATGTGATTCGACTTTTTTGTTTGCAATCTGTGTGGGATTCTTTGGCTCAGAATAAAGTGACCCCTCAACCAGTTGCCAGTTAGCTGTAATTATTACCTGACCTGCTGAGCTGTGCAGGAGTTTCCCGCTTTGCCTGTCCGTCATAACTGTGGGCTGAACCGCAGCAATAGTCACAGTAGCTTCCTTCGCCTTGGATTCATCAAGTATCTGCTTTACTCTTGCATCACCTTGAGCAATATCGATGCCGCGTTGTGCGACATCATTCACCGCGTAAATGAATATATTATCATCAAGTGTCGGTTCTTTTATTACCTTCATGTCGCTTGCTATCGAAACATCTGTAAGAGAACGAAATTCCCGAGCCCTTTCCTCTGGAAGGATTCCTGTGCCAATAAGAACAGCACCGATCACTAAGAATGCGCCAGTTACGACAAATAATGGTAGCAAAGATCTAAGGTTTTTTTGCAATATCTGACATCATTTCTATGAGTTGGAACGATATATAACTACCAATCGGCTATGCAGTCATCCTCATTGATTGAAGCCTAAATTTCAGATCACATGAGGCTCGAGCAAGCTGTTAAATTTACGAAGGCATATGTGTTATAAACTAGTCTCTGTTCTGCCGCACCTCTTATCTGCTACCTTCTTAAGCATTGTTGCAAACATGTGTTGGATGAAGAACACATGAAAGCCTCAGATTTGATGTCTGTCGATATCATTGCTGCTACAGAAAATGTAAGCGCAATCGAAGTTGCCACCAGAATAGTTCTAGGCGCAATAAATGGCATGCCAGTAATCAGTAAAGATGACGGCAAATTGCTAGGGGTAGTTACGACAATCGATATCCTGCGTGCTATAAGAAGTGGCGGAGATTTGACTACAATAGTTGCTAGAGAAATAATGTCTCCAGGACCATTTTCAGTCAAGGAGGACACAGACGTAAATGAGATAATTGATTTAATGGATAAAAATGGTATAATAATGCTCCCGGTAGTTGAAAATGATGGCAGGCTAGTAGGTGTATGCTCTCGATCAGACGTCCTAAAGGAAATTCTAAACGAAAGATTTGTCACCATAGGCATGACAAGGACAGTAACTAGAACTATAGGAGAACGTCCGTAGACATTTTGTGCTGGCATGTCTGATATACACTACATAGTTCATACTAGCTATATTATCACACATGCACGGTGACTTTTAGAGTACCTGTCTTGCTTATTAGAAATTTTATCTGCTATGACCTTCAGCTTTTTCATACCTCGCCGCCAAGTTCATGTCTTTTGCTGCTTTTGCTAGGATTAAGGAAGAAAGTGAGCAAACCATCCACTTGCAAGCTGTGCTACCTGCTCAAGTTTGCCTGGTTCTTCAAATAAATGCGTTGCCTCGGGGACAACGACAAGTTCTTTTTCGCCTTTTTCTGCAGACAATTGTTGCAGTTTGTCAAATGCTTCTTGATTCATCTTTATTACAGGTGTATCATATCCACCAACAATGAGAAGAGTTGGTGCTTTGACCTGACCCAAGTATGGGTCTGCTAAATCTGGTCTCCCTCCACGGGAAACAACTGCTTTGATTATATCTATCCTTTTAGCTGCAGCAGCCAATGCAGCTGCTGCTCCTGTGCTGGCTCCAAAGTAGGCTATATTCAGGTTATTACTAGCGGCACGATTCTGAACCAGCCAGTCTGTTACAGCTACCAGCCTGTTAGTGAGCAATCCTATGTCAAATCTAAGATGAAGTGTTTGCTCATCGATTACCTCTTCCTCTTCTGTAAGTAAGTCAAAAAGCAAGGTGCCTAGACCAGCATCCTGCAATACTTTG
>JAICVG010000274.1 GCA_025935445.1 Nitrososphaera sp.
CACCAAGTTCAAAAGAGGCATCCTGTTTGGACTTTTTCTTGCTCGCAATGGTTTCGGAGAGCAAGTTCTTTTGCCGCCGAAGCTGCTGAGTCTTGATAATAAGATCACCTCGGAGTTTGTGAAGCATTATCAGTTCGTCTAGAGGGAAATCCGCCATGTTGCGCTTTTTGAGCATTTCCCGAACTGTCTCCGGGTTTTCTTTCAAAATTCTTGGGTCTAACATTAGCCGGCCATCACTTTCTTTGCTACCGATATGTGCTCGAGAATCTCGTCAAGAGTGCTCAATATTGTTGCAGTTGGAATATTTTTGCCTGTCAACTCAATCGCAAGTCTAGAGCCTCTCGAAAACATTTTCATTGACAGACCCTTTGGAAAGTTAATATTGTCTGGTATTAATGCCTTCACGGCGGCCTCTGCTTCCGCGCTGCTCGAAAAGGGTATCTCCACCTCGACTGCAATGTTAAGCTGTCTCCCTAGCAATTTTTGGATCATTTGTCTCCTCCTTTATGCCGGCAATAAAATCCTCAAGAGCGGAAGAAGGGATGCTACAGCCTGCAGCTGCAGAATGTCCGCCCCCTGCGCCGTTTAACGCCTTGGAGCATTGTCGCATTATCACCCCGAGGTTTGCCTGTGATTTGCAATGTAGGCACTTCCTTGAGGAGAACTTGTAGGTTCCATCCTTTGTAAGTGTCCGGACAAATAGTACCCTGCCCCGAAAGGAGGGTGACCGGCTGAGTAGCGATGACACCGCTCCTAGCATTGCTTCCTCCAAAATACCGTCTCCATTGACAAAGGTAGTCTTGCCGTCGTCTGCAAGCCTCCATTTTTCACTAAAGATGGTGGAAATATTGTTGCGCAGTGTCATCTTATACGTACTCATTATCTCTTCTCCTGTGCTTAATGCGGTGTTTCTATCTCCCATACAAAGTGCGATACCGACCCCTGCCCTTCCTATCCTGCCACATGCGTTCAGCATTGTTGAAAATTCCCTTGCGTCTCTTAGAAGACTTCTCTTGTCCTCTTTTGCAAGCGTGTAGACATAGCCTATAAGATCGTCCAGCAATATCTCGGACAGCCTCTTATCCGAACTACCCACAAATTTGGCTACCGCTTCAACAATTGCGCTTTTTTCTTCCTGTGAAAACTCTGCCAGGACACGCCAGCGGCCACCATTATCTTTGAGTTTTATGCCAGCATTCTTGAGCAATAGGTAGCAGGCTTCGCTGTTCCAGGTGAGTCCGTCTATATAATGAAATAATGTGTATGCAAGTGCCTCATGCGGAGTACGCGTCTCCCTTCCAGCCAGTATGATATCGATATCAACGCTTACAAGCCCAAGGGACTGAGCGGTCTTTAGTATTTCAGCATTTAGTCCAAAAAATGACCTTTTATCTCCTTGGTCTTGCCTGTCGGCTACTGCTGAAACGACTGCTATGGCCGAAAGGTCACGGTTCTTCAAATCAAGCGTGCTTGCCACCATATACGCCATTCCCCCTGCCGACACTTCTCTCCCTCCATCAATGCCGAATTTCCAGGGATTTAGTATCTGAGCCTCGTCGTCTGTTAATATCTCTTCCTCAGTAATCTCATGATGGTCGATGATAACCCACTTGTTATCAAGGGCCTTTCTCAGATTTGATGCCCAACCTCCTCCTAGGTCGGTTATGACATAAAAATCACGGCCGTCAGCTTTCATGTTCTCGACTACAGATGAATTCATGTCAGAGACTGCCCTCACAGAATACCGTGCACCCATTCGCCTAAGTGCCATTGCCATAATGCTACCAGCTATGATTCCATCCGCATCAAGGTGTGTGATTATGGAAACCTCATTGCCGCCTTCTACACTCGTTCTCAGTTTTTCACAAAAATGTTTAAGCGCATCGGTTAGCCTGTCACTCATCTAAAGTACCTTTTACTACTACTCTAGCTGCGCAATGACTGCTGCGTATTTCCAGTTCTTTGGAATCTTGTTCTCTCGTTTGTAGTACTTTGACAGTCTGTGGATCTTTGACTCTATCAACTCAAGTGAACGCACGTTTCTGTGGTCGCTATTGTGAACTCTAAGGTGCTTCTGGAGCGCAAGAGCCCTTCTCACTAGCTTGTCTAGGTCTTCTGGCATGTCTGATTTTATATTATTCTCACTTAAAACGCTGGTAACACCCTTCCCTAGAACAGGCTTGACGAGCGGTATTCCATGTACATCCCTTAACCTCAGCCCTATCTCGCTTGGGCTCAAACCTTCCTTTGCAAGCTCGACAACAAGAGCCGAGATCTGATCTCTATTCTGGCTAAGCCAGAGTGCAGGTCCCTTTGAAGTAGGACGGGTTGAATGAGACTTACCATGAGTGTGAACGTGAATTCTAGCCATTTTGAACGAGTAGGAACAACTCCTTATATAAGTCGTTGCTGTGAATCAATAGGCACGATCATTTTATATCACTTTAGTTCTTTTACAAAAAATCCATAGCAATTGTTCAAGATCCTGATATAGAGTCGCCAAATGTATCCGTACTTCTGGAATGCATGTATTATTTTCTACCGAGCCTCAAAATGTTATCCTGGTGTTTAGTGGCAGGAAACAAGCCAAGTTATAGTGGTTCAACTTATTGTGTTACAACTGAGCTTGTTACAAAGCTAACGCCTTGGTCGAGTCCACCAATCCTTAACCCCCATGTCGATTCTTGGATCTTTCGATTCAGATGCAATCAATCTTTCCGCCCTTTAAGTAGTATGATGAGATTTCATCAATGCCATAAGACAGATTCTCAACTTTAAATTCGTGTCTGATGTGGATGACTCGTATCGTGCTTGAGATAAAGAATAATGGTTTCATTTGGATAGAGATTGCCAAACCTACTCGATATGAAATGAAGAAACTGGCAGAGAGATTCCCCTTTCATGAACTCAACCTCGAAGACTGTCTGTCCAAG
>JAICVG010000270.1 GCA_025935445.1 Nitrososphaera sp.
AGAAGGCCTTTACATTCTAGATATTAGCAAGACCTTGGCAAGAGTTGATGTTGCTGCCAAGTTCATCGGCAGAGCAAATATTGCAAAGGTTGCCGTCACTTCTGCCCGAGAATACGGCAAGACTCCGGTCGAAAAGTTCTGCGAAATTACAGGCGCAACCCCCATTCTGGGCCGCTTCATGCCTGGCACGTTTACCAACCCGTCACTTCCAGACTATATGGAGCCAGAAATAGTTGTTGTAACAGATCCTCAGGCAGACCAGCAGGCTGTACTTGAATCCACTAGGGCAGGAGTACCGGTTATTGCCATTGCCAACAGCGACAACATTACTTCAAAAGTCGACTTGGTGATACCGGCAAACAACCGCGGACGCAAGGCTCTTGCAACAGTATACTGGCTTTTAGCCAGAGAGGTTCTCAAGAAACAGGGAGCCATAAAGTCCGACAGCGAAATGCTGGAGAAAGCTTCAATCGACGACTTTGAAACAAAGTTAGTCGAGGAACTAACCTGACTTTAGCCAAAATTATATACCTCAATGCTGACGAATGAACAGAAATACGATTAACTGGCGTCGGCAGGAGCAGGCTATGCATTGCTGGAACTAACTAGATGATAATGAATAGAGCAGCTGATGTATTGTAGAAAGCTCTGCTTGGATAATATTATCTAGGATTTAGATGACGGAAAGACCATACCGAGCTGTAAAGTTAACATATTGCTAAATGTCTGAACAGTTTTCCTGTATCTACAAACATTGGAGAAGATGATCCAAGCTGCCCTGCGGCGTGGGCATTAATTCTCTAACATAAACACACACATATTTCCGCTAGTGTGAGATAACCTTTATTTTGTTAAGATCGATGTAGAGCCAACTAACGGAACCTATATCATTGTCTAAATCGAAATGATTTCGTGAATAAAGCTAGAGCATCAACAATGGTTACAACAACAATAATAATTCTATTAGCTGCAGTGCTTGCATTCTCAATAGGAGCTGCTTCTAACGTAGGGATGCAAAGTCACGCAACTGCACAGCAGCAGAGTGAAGAAATTTATAGGATACAAGAGACTGCAATGTCAAGCGCAGCTCCTGTAGCGCACACAGGGAATCTTCCTCATGCAGTAGTATTTGCGCTGCCGATAAGAGATGATGGAAAGATCTATACTGGCCAGGTCACATTTACAGCAAGCAAGCCCATAGAAGTGGAGGTAATACACATCTACAGGCCGGACCAGCCACCTGATGAAGCACATGGACAGCCCCCAACTGCAGTAATAAATGGCACGACTATAACCTATTCTCATCTTACAAGTATAGTCGACAACAACATAATCACAGGAGATGTTCCGACTGCATCTGGCACATTTGAATTCACCGGAAGTGGACTAGTATTTCATAAACGAAGCTCAGAGCCATTCACCGTCACGTACACTATCGATGCTACGGTAGACCAGCTCACTCAATAATTCTCTCAAATCACTGCTCAAGTAATACACAGAGATGAAAAAACCAGATAACGAGACCACAACTCGTAGCTGACCCTTAAATTGCTAAGGACATGAGAACTGCTGAATTTCACTATTAACAAGATGATTAAGGCCTATTATAGTAGAAGAGTATATGTTTTCGCGAGAAACTATCAATTATATTACTTATTTTGAATCTAATCTAATGGGGAGAAATATCTTGACAACAAGAGTGCCTGCTGTCGCAGGCATGTTTTATCCGGACAATGCTAGGGAGCTAAGAGCGCTCATTGACCAATCTTTTCGCAACCAGCGCTTTGGTCCGGCTATGACCGTGACTTCTACTGCTCCCTCGACCAATAAGCAGCACAAGATCTATGGCATTGTATCACCTCATGCAGGCTATATCTACTCTGGCGCGGTTGCTGCAAATGGCTTTTACAAAATATCATCAGCAGCAGATTTTCATAATGTCATAATGGCTGGCCCAAATCACTATGGCATAGGCTCCTGGGTGGCTGCCATGAAAGATGGTACATGGGAGACGCCGCTTGGCGATGTACAAGTCAATTCCCGGATGGCTGAGGAAATAGGAAGAAGATCACCCACTCTAGACTTTGACGATTATGCTCACAGTAAAGACCATTGTTTGGAGGTTCAGCTGCCCTTCTTGCAATACATCAAGCAAGATTTCAAAATTGTGCCAGTTGTACTAGTCTCTCAGAATAGGGATATAGCTTTTGACCTTGGGAATGCAATATCACAGACTATTATCGAAATGGATACCCTTGATTCTACTCTGCTATTAGCATCATCGGACCTTACACACTATGAACCAAATAGCGAAGCACATAGGAAGGATGGAGAGCTGATAAAGGCAATACTTGCACTTGACGTTAACAGGTTTTACACTATCCTTGAGAGGCTGAACGTTTCTGCATGTGGCTATGGGGCTATTGCGACGATGATGGTAGCCGCTAAGAACCTTGGTGCTACAAGAGGGGAACTGCTAAAGTATGCAACAAGTGGAGATGTCACAGGAGACATAAGTGCAGTAGTAGGATATTCTTCTATAGTGTTCATATGAGCCATGGAAAGGCGTCTGCACCTGCTAAGGTAATCCTGTTTGGCGAGCACTTCGTAGTATACGGCAGCCCGGCTATACTTGCGGCTATAAACAAGCGCATATCTGTTGATGCCCGTACCATAATACATGATGAAAACAAGATAGTTATTAGATCAGACATCGGAGTCGCTGGCGAATACCATAAAAATGGAGAATTTAATGCCCTTGAGGGTGGAAGCAAAGCAAAGGCAGTTTTGGATCCCCTATACGGTGCTATCAGGCAGGTTCTATTGATGAGAAATAAGAAGAAGAAGAAGAAAAAGAATATAGGAATAGAGATCGGCATTTCTTCAAGAGTACCTCCAGGCATAGGCCTAGGATCCTCTGCTGCATCCTGTGTTGCGACGGTGGCTGCTGTAGATTCGCTTTTCCAAAAAAACCCCAGCAGACAGAAAGTATGCGAGCTTGC
>JAICVG010000069.1 GCA_025935445.1 Nitrososphaera sp.
AAAACCTCAAGTCAAAGAATCTAGAACTACTGCAAAAAGTGGATAGGTTGGAGCGGGAGCTTCGCTAACTTCTGATAACAAATTCTGAAGATATCCTGTTGAAGAAGCGCTGGCCGCTTCATACATGACCTGCATTCTTATCCTTCAAATATGATGACTTGCGCATATGAATGGGCGACAGGTTTGTTTGTTATCAGCTGCATTTGCACAACCTGCCTACAGACTTTCATTTAATACTTTAATTTTGTTCTTAGGTTAGAGATTCCCTTTGAATGAGCAAGAAGATGCCAACTTCAGTTGTCAGTACAAATTTGTGCATCAAATCACGGTAGTTTATTACAGCTTAAGGTGTAGAAAGTGACCGCCAAGCAGTGAGCTCACTATCGATTTATGATTTATTTGTAATATTGCCAAAATTTGATGACAACTTGCAGTGGAACTAGATCGTGTAATTCATTGTTGGCTTATCGCTCACTACAAAAACTTATAAGATCAAGTGGGCAATCACCTGCAGTCCTGTTGTCAAGTTCTTCGATGTTATTTATCCGGTTTTAGATGAAGCTGCCAAGGCAGGTAATCAAAAGCAAAGGATTGCCAATATAATGATCGGGAGGGATCATGCGCAGGTCGTCAACTTCCAAGTATCTCCATAGTCCAATCATAACTGTGAGAAATGAGCTATGGCTTAAATTGCTTGTTGTAAAGGAGGAACTGCTCTTCTTCTTCTTTTATCACGAATTTATTGATAAATGATGTTACTCGTTTGCTATCGTAACATACTAGCTGCAGACTGTCAAATTTGCCATCTAAGTAAAGGTTCGTTATGAAGGAAACAAGGCGGCAGAGTGAGCTTGCAGACGCAATGTCAAGATAGACTATTTGAAGTATGTTACTCCTGTCCCAGTAACCGCGCTTGTTGATTATTGCAATGCCATCAATGGGCAGGCTAGTCACAACTACACGTTCTTCTTTGACGAAATTTAGAAGTGTTCTATGGTCAAACGTGTACCACTGCCATGACTTGACATATCTCTTTCCAGACAGGCGGTAGATCTTGGACTGCTGAAGGTACTGCCAGATATCATCTATATCATCAGCATTTGCAATTCTTGCATTTGACTCTTGTTGCCTTGGTGTGCTTAGTGCATTGTAGTACATCCACTTTGACACTACCCTAAAACCATTCTTTTCCATCATGCTCTGTGACGCAAAATTGGTTGCATCCACTATTGCAGACGCCTCTCGGGCGCCTTTCCGCCTTCCATACTCTAGCATTTTTGCGAGGAGCATTGTTGCAATGTAAGACCGGCGATGATGAGGGTGTACTCTTATTCCTTCAAGCCAAATGCCTTTGCCGTCGGGACAGATAGCAACATGTGACATTGCGATCTTCTCGCCGCCGGACTCGACTACAAATAGCTGGCCATTCTTTTCGGCGTACCAATAATCCCACACTCTACTGATGTAGTCGCCCCAGCTGAAGGTATGTATGCAAAAACTGAGGATCTCATCCTTGTCTGATTTTCTAGCTGGCCTGATCGTTATCATCAAGTTTTCTTATAGCAGCTGGTTCCATCTTGTGCATAAGAGTTACTATAAGCTACTTGACATTCTAAATAAATTCAGAGACCTCTACTAGTGAGTCAATCTCTTGAGTATTATGACGCATAGGAATGAATGTGTATATGTGAAACTGGCATATCGCCGGCATATTTTGTATGCAGGCTTGTGTCAATGTCATCAAATAAGGTAATTTAAGACAAAAAACTGCCCGTTAAATTGTGCGACAGGGACCTGTACTTTTACTTGCTCACTGCCTTTGCTGATGACTCTGGGTCTGCAGTAATTACAGAAAGCCAAGGTTTCAACAGGTCGGGGTTAAGCTTGATCAGCTCTACATTTGCATCTCTCAGCAGCTGTGTGCCGTCTTCAGGGTAGTCGGCAAGCACCACTATCCTCTTTATGCCGACACTTATAGCCATCTTGCTGCATTCTAAGCAGGGAGCAAAAGTAGAGTAGAGCATGGCGCCCTTTGTGCTTCCAGCGTTGCCAAAGAGGGCGCACTGCATTATTGCATTTGCCTCAGCGTGAGTGCACAAGCAGCGATCAAGGCCTTCGCCGGACTTGACCTCACCCTTGGTTCTGGCAAGACAGCGAAGACATCCGCCCTCGTAGCAGTTCTTTACCCCTGGCGGCGTTCCATTATAGCCTGTAGCTATCTGCCGGTTGTCCTTGACAATTACTGCGCCGATGTGGCGGGTGAGGCAGTTTGAACGAAGCTTGGCTATTTCTGCTTGCAACAGGAAATACGTGTCCCAGTCTGGTCTCTGCATTCTCTAGCAGTAGTAACAATTACTATAAAAATTAATATATTATTTTACGAAGCAGAGGCTGTATCTTTAATAATCTGCTTCTTGTATTCTTGTTGACGGTGCACTTGCCTATCTTCTTGCTCAAGCTGTCGAGGCAATGCTTAGTGTAAATACCAAGGTCTTTTATAATCTAAATTGGACTAACGGTTGGAGAAATCAAGAAGATGTGAGGCGGCATACCCTTAGAGGATCTCACTTGTTTATGGATTGGATAAAATGGTGAGTTTGAGCAAGAGGCTAGACAAAATGCTGCGTTTTTAACTCGGTACTGGCTATAAAAAAATTCTAGTAGTTGCCAATCATTAATCTTTTGCGTCTCAAGAGCAACTCATCCTTTGCCAGACGGAGCCCTATCAACCCTACAAACACCGTCATAGTCGTCAGTCCTGCCACAGCGTACCATTCCATTATGAGACTCGAACCTCCACCTCCATCGAAGCCAGCCACATCTTGCTGATCCTCCATACGGAGTCCATCGAAGTCAGAGTAGGAACAAATCCCAGCACATTCCACCCGATCGATCCACACATTGTTTTCATTCGAAGTATATTAACAGCAAATAGAATGATTAACTCTTCTCAGATGTATTTTGTAACTATCAGCTTCAGATCATAATAATTTGAAGGTGCGAACAATATCATAAATGGTTTTGAGCAGTTAAACATCAATATGATAGCCCATAACCGCGTGTTACTAGAGATAGGAGGTTATATCTTGCCAGTAGACGCATGTTGTATACAGAAATAGGCAAAAATAAATCGACATTTTCAGTCTATTCTCTGTTACATTTTCAAAATTTGGAAACGGCTCAGAGCTAGAAAGCAATCATCATTACCATTTCCATATAACAGCGTGTCTTTTATTATAGACACCTAGCAGATAAACGTTAAGAACCCGGCTGGCAGGTTTACTCATACCAGTTGATGAAGAATTCTGACGTTGCCAAGGCTATGCGCGACCTTGGATTTCTCACAGAAATGATGGAAGAGGATCCTAATGTGCAATTTCGAGCTCGCGCCTACTATAGGGCTGCAGACACGATCGCAAGCCTCCAAGAAAATGTTACCGACATATACGGCAGACAGGGAGTGAACGGGCTACTAGAGATCCCGGCGGTTGGTAAGGCAATCGCGTCGAAGATAGAAGAATACCTCAAGGGAGGCAAGATTCAGCATCTTGAAGAACTAAAGGCAAAAGTGCCTATCGATATAGACGAGCTGTATGGCATAGAAGGTATAGGCCCAAAGACAATAAAGATGTTCTATGACAAGCTGCAGATAAAGAACCTAGCTGATCTAGAAAAAGCCGCCACCGAAGGCAAACTGAAGACCTTGCAGGGCTTTACGGAGAAAAAAGAACAAGACTTCTTTAAGCGGATTGAGTTTTTCAAGAGGGGCAAGGGCCGCCTCATAATTGGCGAGGTCTACCCGCTTGTGAAGCAGATCGAGAAGCGTCTTCAACATATTGCAGGCGTCAAAAATGCAGTTGCAGCTGGTTCGATCCGTCGCATGAAAGAGACTATTGGCGATATTGACTATCTAGTGGCAGCCAACGACCCGAAGCGAGTGATAGATTTTTTTGTCAAAATGCCAGAGGTACAAGAGATTCTTGGCATGGGCCAGGCCAAGGCATTTGTGAAGCTTGCCAGCGGTATCGATGCTGACCTACTAGTAGTGCCTGAAGAAAGCTGGGGCGCGGCTCTTCAGTATTTCACTGGAAGCAAAGAGCATTCTGTTCAATTGCGCAAGATAGCGATATCAAAAGGCTTTCGTCTGAATGAGTGGGGTATTTTTAAAGGCGACAAGCGCATTGCAGGAGCAACAGAAGAGGAAGTATACAAAACACTAGGCCTACAGTGGATCCCGCCAGAGATGCGAGAGAACGCCGGCGAGATAGAGCTTGGAAGGCAAGACAAGGTACCTAAGCTAGTCGAGTATGGGAGCCTGAAAGGAGACCTGCAGGTACATAGCGAAAACAGTGATGGGACGGCAACCATAGAAGAGATGGCCCGCGGTGCTAAGGCATTTGGTCTTGATTATATTGCAATCACTGACCACACAAAGAGCCTGAAGCTCGCCGGCGGCCTTGAAGAACAGGAACTTTTGGAGCAGGCGGACAAGATATCACAACTCAATGACAGACTAAGAAAAGAATTCCGTATCCTCTCCTCAGCTGAGGTCAACATCATGAAGGATGGCTCGCTTGACATTCCAAATACGGTCCTTGACAAACTTGATATCGTAGGCGCTGCAATACATTCGCATTTTAACCTGCCAATTGAAACGCAAACAGAGCGGCTGATAAAAGCTGCCAAAAACCCAAGCGTCGATATTCTGTTCCATCCTACTGGCAGGCTCATAAACAGGCGTGCTGGCTACCTTGTCGACATTGAGAAACTAATTGATGTTGCAAAGGATACTAACACAGTTCTTGAAATTGATGCGCACTATGATAGGCTCGACCTAAAAGATGAATATGTGAGAATGGCAGTAAGAAATGGAGTCAAACTAGTCATCGACTCTGATGCGCATCATCCTATTCATTACTCCTTTCTTACATTTGGTATAGCGCAGGCAAGGCGCGGCTGGGCTATACAATCAGACATCCTTAATACACTGCCGGCAGACAAGTTACTCAACGCATTAAAGTAAATCATATATCATGTATGTAGTGATACTTTATCCCTGTGCGCACGACATTTGAACAGGATAACTTGAAAGCAAGGAAGATATTTCTTGGTGTCTTTTACTTTTGTGCCTTTGTTATGGCATCGATAACGTTCTATGCCATATATGTAAGCCTTGGAGAGTACTTGCAGACCGGTAGGGTCATAATAGGTGAGGTGTTAGTAGATACGGAATTCCCGTTCAAAGGGATGGCCAAGCTCACCACCTATTTGATGATAGTGTCTGTGGTTGGATGGTATTGCGTGGTCAAATTGGGTGGCGAAAAGGTAAAAGGTATTCCCCAATGGCTCAAATCTATCCTGCAGTTGATAGTACTTGCCATGGCAGTTGCGTCTCTCTATGAATTTGTATACAACTTTATCGTATGGAACTCACTGATTACTTCAGATGCAATAAGAGGAGTAATGAGATTTGATGATCTTAGTGTAGAATACCCAAACCCCGAAACTCCTTGGAACTTGGTATTTGCGACCAAAATGTCCCTTGCTGCGTTCTTGATCTCAGCTCACGGCTTCTATACAATGTCCAAGCCTGAAAAAAAGTCAGAATAGCCATCTTTGCTCTGACTTAGGTCTTGATTAAGTTATGCTTAGACAGTGCTTTAAACCTGATCGATGGGCCATCAGGATTTAAAAAATCTGATTCAATGTCTAACCATAGCGCTTGTTGCTTACCTTTATGGACATAGCCTTGCCCGGCAGATTCCTAGACAGCTGTACTACCATTGATCTAGTCCATAATCTGCCAAAATGCAGCCTATGATGGTTAAGGTTTGGTAGTTCGCATCGGTCTTATCTTGCCTCAACGATTTCAACACCCTGCGCGCCTTCATCTCTTTTGATTATTTGAAACTCATTTCCTACTTGGTTGTAAAATACTGCCGTTGTTGAATGTATAACCAGCGTTTTGAGTATAGGGGTGTGTTGTAGAACTTCTATCGTTTTGTATTGGATTTCAAAAATCAAGGTAGCATTGCCGCCCTCATAAAGTGTTGAGTTAACGAGGATTGCATTTGAAGTCTCCCATTACGAATTGTATACGCATATTTATGTTGGTACAACTCCAAAGATTGATTGTCCATCAATTATACTTAGGATGTCCTGTTGTCCTGTATCTGTTATCCTTGTTTCATCAATATCAATACCTTCTATGGCAAGAACTTGACCCCTAATTGATATTGTCATTGGAACATTGTCTATCGTAGGTGTGTTGCCATCGACATAGATGCGAGTCGTTAAATTAGAGCTAACAGGAGGAATGGAT
>JAICVG010000118.1 GCA_025935445.1 Nitrososphaera sp.
CAGATGAAAAATAGATAGCCCAAATAGCATACTTTGAAGATGGTTTATATTTCTTAGTAACACGGACTGATCAGAAATTGTCTGTATGTTGCCGCCGGTAAATATCCCTAAGAGAAATGATTGGTTTCAGAATTTATATCTGCTTTTTATAACGTAAATCGATCATATGATGCATATGCCTGAGCAGAGAGAGACACGTTATGGCTAGGTCAGCTCCGATTCATAGATCCTGTTTATGGTATCTCTTCCCTGTTTTTCTAGGTGTGATTGGCGGGCTGATTGCATACTATATCCTTTGAGATAGTAATTCGGCAATGGCAAGTAATACGCTTTGGATTGGGATTATTCTAAGTGCAGTCGTAGCCGCAATAGCCATTGCAATTTATTGGATGTATTATATTGACATTACATCTGCTCGGGAGCGTATATCGACTAGTAGTGTTGTAGATATCGCATACGGTCAGGAGCTTGTAATAGTTCCAACCTTCGCTTTTATGGTCCTGTTTTATCCTTTGCAGCTCATTGTGGTCGTTTATCAATCTCGGGATAGCCTGAGAATAGGTTTCATTCTTCTTACTCAAGTCTATCAACTGTTCCCAAGTTTGATATGAAGCATTAACCTGTTTACCTCTTGGAGTATTAACGTGTTCCTCAAACTCTGTTTTAAACTGACTCGATTAGTCATGGCTGATATCTCTCGATACATTTGTTTCATTATGTCATCGCTGCTGCTGACGTGCTTTCACTTATAGGATATAATTTCCCCTTTTATGCTTCATCTTGCTCTTTTCTTTTCAGATACTAAGAAGCAGTTTAAAATCTCTCAAGAACTTTAGCGCACTACATACACAGAGCAACGATTCCAACTATAGCCAGCTAGTCTTTTTTTGGACAAATGTCATTTCCTCTTCTTCATTATCGGCTCATAAGTCATAACCAAGAACAGCCTAATAACAACAAAAGTCGCTTTTAACACAATGGATTTTATTGTTGCTTGCTTAGTTTTACAGTGTGGTCTGTTTTGAGGTATCTTTTCTTTTCTGGTTCGCCTCCCTTAACTTTCTCTGTAATTCCTCATTTTGGTTTTTTAGCTGAGCATTTCTATCTTCACACTCTCCAAGACTGTCTTCTGTCGCCTTGAGTTTTTGCATTAAATCTTGTGTGTCCTTGACAAGTCCATGTATGCGAGCAGCGTTAATCAAACTGACTGTATGCTGAATAATATAATCAGACTGAGGTATGCCTGTTGCAGACGTGTTCTTCTCTCTTTGATATGCATCCAACGCAGCTACCAATTTTTGAGCAAGTGAACCACCTTGGTACGGAATCTCATTTGCTTTAGAATCTATGTAATACTCCTCCGTTTGATTTAGTTTCTTGAGAAAGTTTTCAATGGTGCGATATCCGTCTAAATCCATCAAGCTAGCTATAACTTGAGGCGTGGATTTATTTTTTGTCCATTACTCAGGTGTGGTGTATTAGTATTTCTTGTAATACGGTATTTATGATACCTCTCACATTCGTATCTTTACCATCAATATTGAGGATTGGGACGGTGGCGGTGGCTGTAAACTAAATGGGTAGGACAATACCTTCATTTCGAATTGCTCTTGCAATGGAAAAAGAGGATTGGAAACCATTTCGCAATGCTTTGGACAAGTCAGACAGAAAGAAGTTTGATGAAATGTTTGAGCTTCCTAAATTCTACATTTCAGCTTGCTCTAATTCTGTACAGTATGTAAGGCTGCATCCAACACTGATGTCTATACTGCTTTATCATTACAAGCAGTTGAGGGAATGCATTTCGGAAGTTGAAAGGATAGAGGTTATAGTCAACAGCAAGAAAAAGTGGCTGACGAAGGAAGAAGGAAAAGAAGAAAAGGAAGAAGTACATGCTACCTTGGATACTTATTTTATTAAAAACAACGCAAATTTGTAACACCAAGTTAACTTTTACTATGAAAAACCTATGTGCGACAACAACAACAGCAGCAGGAACAACAATATCCCTCGCCATTGACACAACAGCTTCAATTTGGCACATAGTGACTTCTTTGTATGCTACTAACACTTCTTTCGGTGCTATGACATAAGAACACCTGCAATTAGCGGGTTCAGTGGAATCCAGAACGATATCGGTTCTTTAAAGGTCTTCAAATGGATTCCTATTTTTGGATGATAGTAATACGCCTTAAAGTTTTTCTAACCTGTTTTGGGATTAGATCTCTTCCACACCTTAACAATCTACAGATGGCATGAACTTAGAAGAACCATTATTAGTAATTTTAGTTACATTAAGCTTCAAAATTGTCAAGAGGTGTATTTTCAGGATATCTAGCTATTGCTATTATTCTGTTTCTATATTGTTTTTTTCCTATAGCCACCGATTATTTCGATAATCGTATTGTTGATAGCACCTCCTCCACCAGTCACTTCGTAATCCCTGCGTTTGGACAACGACAGTTGTCGCTTCCTCAATTAAATGATGAGGCTCTCCGTGTAGAACCAGTTATAGAAGAAGAAGAATTACCTTTCCCAACAAGTATGGTCTTCGTAGATAACGATACGCTCTTGGTTACTCAGAAGAACGATGGGGATGTAATCTCCATAATTAATGGCACCGTTAAGAGCCAGCCAGCAATCAGCGTGGAGGTTAACAATGAAGGTTTTAAGGGTCTTCTTGGAATTGCAGCAATGGAAAAGCCATCATCATCCAGCCATACTAAATTTGTCTTTTTGTACTTTACAGAGTCACTCGGAGGGGATCAGACAAGAAACAGAGTATACAGATATGAATGGAATCAAGAAAATCAAGTATTGGTGAATGGTACTATGATTCTGGATCTTCCTGCAGAGCCAGAATCGGTTCATAACGGAGGCAAGCTTGAAGCTGACAGAAATGGCAACCTGTACGCAGTTATAGGTGACCTGAGTAGGGACGGTCAATTACAAAATGTCCGCCAGGGTCCTGCTGCTGATGACACATCTGTGATCATTCGTATAATACAAAATGGATCTGGTGCTGCAGACAACCCCTTTTCTAAAAGCAGTAATGAAAGGATGCAAAAATACTATGCTTATGGGATACGAAATAGCTTTGGGCTGGCAATAGATCCCATAAGTGGACTTCTTTGGGATACTGAGAATGGACCAGATTCATATGATGAGATGAATATTGTGCATCCGGGATTCAACAGCGGATGGAATCAGATTATGGGACCAATATCTCATTCTAGTATCGAGCAAGAGAATCTAGAGGAAGAGCTTATGATTTTTGATGGTTCAAAATATGCTGACCCTATATTTAGCTGGAAAGATCCAGTTGGACTTACAGATCTTGAATTTCTCAATTCAACAGCACTTGGACTTGAATATGCATACAATCTTTTTGTTGGCGACATTAACAACGGCAATCTATATTATTTTGAATTAAATGATAGTCGAACAGGCATTAAACTGGATGACAACGATCTGGAAGACTTGACAGATCAAGTAGCTGATGATGAGCAACAGCTATCAGAGATTGTATTTGGCAGTGGTTTTGGGGAGGGTATAACTGATATTGAAACAGGACCTGATGGTTTTCTCTATATATTGACTTTTAATGGCAGTATCTACAGAATATTGCCTGTAACTGATGAGAATCGACAGGACTAGAAGGGATCATTATAGGAACCGCCTGCGGGATTGATAGAAGGTTTCGAAACGATAAGAACTGCTATAGTTAGCAGGCTCGGTGGAACCCAGAATGATATCGGTTCTTTTGAAGGATCCTTTTGGTCGTCAGTAGTACTTGTTAGCTTTAAAGCTTCGCTGTTTATGTCCTTGATATCCAGTTTAGATCAAAGTGATCTGTATCTTGGCATCAACATGGAAAGTACAAGATTTTATTATTTTTCATCATAAGAACATAAAGAAAAAGCCCAAAAGAAATAGAGACATCGGTAGCTATCAACTCCTCCAGGTTCCCTCAACGGAATTCTTTTATCCATGGTATTCGTGCTTGGCACTCAGATGAAGCATTTCAAGAATAACAAAAAGAAGAATAACGCCATAGTAACAACAGCAACCCTTGCTATGTTGGCAACAATCGTAGTAGTTGTTGCTGGACCTGCTACAATATTAGGAATTATTCGACCAGTAGATGCAGCAATAACAGAAACTACTGGAGGGTCCGTACAACCCTCACCTGAACGAAAAGTACCTGCTGTTGTATCTGGAGATAACATCTACATAGCTTGGTGGACCAACAACACAGAAAATGGCAATGAAGAAGTAATGTCTAGAGCATCAAATGATGGTGGTGCTACTTTTGGTGATAAGATGAACTTAAGCAACACACCTGATGCAGATTCTACAAGAGTAGAGATAGCAGCAGAAGGTGCAGATGTAATAGTTAGCTGGTGGGAGACTAATCAAACAAGTGATACTCCAGTAGCTAGATTAAGTAGTGATGGAGGACAGACGTTCGGTCCCATGCTAAGACTTGCTGCTAATGGTACTATAAGTTCTGAAACTACTACTGAAACTGCTACTAACACCACCGATACAACAACTGCAACTACTACTACTAATGATGATGATGGTGGTGATGGTGAGGCTACTACTGCTACTAGCGTTTCCATAGTCGCAGGCTCTTCAGAGCTGACTGATGATGCATATCAACCAAACCCTATTGAAGTCAGCATCGACGATACAGTAACATGGACTAACGACGACATAGCGCAACATACAGTAACGTCAGGTGAGGGTGGAGAGCCAGATGGCGAGTTTGACTCTGGTATAATGTCTACAGGTACAACATTTGAACACACATTTACAGAAGCAGGCGAGTACCCATACTTCTGTACACTGCATCCAAATATGGTTGGAACGGTAATCGTGATGAGCTAAGATGACTTTCCTGCTACTATTTTTTCATCATTGTTGGAATTGCGTCGTTATACCTTGTCTTCCATTATATAAACAAGAGTGCAACAATTGCTGAGTGAATGAGTGCATGAGTGGGATTATTGGGTCAAAATTGTCTTCCATAGCATGACAACGTAGATTAGAGTATGCATATAACGATGGTTCTGTTCTTATTTTTCGTAGACATATCCGTGCCTATCGACAGAGAGAGAGAAACAGGTAATTCACCTTTAACTGCTCTGCTCTGATCAAGCAAGGGCGCGTGGCTTAACAAGGATCGAATATACACAAGGTAGTGCGTTAAAATCGAGCTTAGATACCTGA
>JAICVG010000175.1 GCA_025935445.1 Nitrososphaera sp.
CTCATTTTGTCATCCGAACGAAGACTGCTGTCATCTTCAATTGCTTTTTTGGCTTTCTCAAAATTGCTTTCAGCCGCAACCGTTATTTCCAGGCGCTCTGAACCAATGCGCTGCTTTAGTTCGTCGGATGTGCCCTCAGCAATAATCTTGCCTCCGTTAATAACAACTATCCTATCGGCTAACTCGTCAGCTTCGTCCATGTCCTGGGTAGTGAGGAGTATAGTTATACCCTTGGAGACTAGTTGTTTAATAGTATCCCACATCATTAAACGACTCCGTGGATCAAGCCCAGTAGTAGGCTCATCCAAAAAAATAACAGGTGGAGAGGCAATCAAGCTAACAGCAAGGTCTAGCCTACGATGCATACCACCAGAATATGTCTTGACTGCACGACCAGCTGCTTCTACCAAATCAAATAACTCAAGTAGTTCTTGTGTTCTTTGTTTAATATCTTGATAACTGAGACGATAGAGACGACCAATCATATTTAGATTTTCTTTCCCTGTCAGATATTCATCCAACGCCGCATACTGGCCTGTCAAACCAATCAAATTCCTCACCTTTTCTGCCTCTTTAACTACGTCAAAGCCATTAATTATCGCCTGGCCACTATCAGGCAAGAGTAATGTACTGAGAATATTAATGGTAGTGGTTTTTCCTGCACCATTTGGTCCAAGTAATGCCAGAACAGTACCTTTCTTAACAGCAAAATCAATACTATCAAGTACAGTGAGCTCTTTGAATGCTTTCCTAAGTCCCTTCACCATGATAGCATTTTCTTCTGGAATCTTTCTTCCCGTTACTTCGCTATGATAAATTGATTCAATAATTTCCATATCTCTCTCCAGTATAGAAATGTTTATAGATTCACCTTTATTGATGAATGGTTTGATATTTCTTCATGTAGGGATGCCATAGATTCCTCATAAAATGTTAAGTTGCATCTATGGCATATCCAAATATTGGAAGCTTTAACACTTCTCAATTTTCAATTGACCTCCACTCTACCTAGTTTCTATTATTATTAAACATCAATTTCCTTTTTTGCCTGCCTTATCTTGAGCATCAACACAAAGCCAAGTGAAACAGCTGATAACAATCCTGACGTCAAGTATACTAGATTATATGAATCCAAAGAAGGATACGATCCTTGAACTCCTTTGATTGTTTCGTGATTCTCCATGTACACTCCCGCTAATGCAGGACCAATAGCCATTCCCATAAACAATAACAGCGCACCTACTCCTACTGATATTCCAATGAATGGTCTTGGTGCTGAAGATACGACAATGTTCCATGTTGCAGTAGTCGTCATCGACAGACCAGAGGCAATAATGGCCAAATTAGTGGATACTGCATATTCTGTAGAGTGAAGCATTAGCAACCCAATTGATCCGACGACGCTAATCAGGGTACCAATTATGATTGGTTTTAGTTTCCCTATTCTATTTATGATAAGCGGGGTGATACTTGCAAATACTAGGAACATAACCATAAATGGCAGCTGAACATTTGCGGCATCAACTGCATCCCCTCCAAATCCCAGCGGTGTTGGACTTCTTACTAGCTGTACTATGGCTGGGTATGCCATAAACATAGTAATACCGGTAGCCATCAATATGATGTACGAAGGCAGTAATGTTTTGTCTTTTAGCAATCTCAGATCAACTAGTGGTGATATGACTCTTCTCTCTATGATTACAAAAACAGCCAACGAAATTACTGAAACTATGAATGCAACTCCGATTTGAGGCAGAGTCTCTGGTCCTAGTCCAGACTCTACTAGTGTTAGTGCTATGAGAAAAGCGATTATTGTTACAGAAAGCGCCAGTGCACCCTTCAGGTCTATGGAAGGCCTTTTGCCTGCACTTTTCTGAATTTTGACGGGATCAGATAATTGTCCTTTATTTTCTTTTACAAATATGGCTATCATGACTGTCATTGCAGCCGCAAATGGTACTATGGAGAAGAAAGTGAAATGCCAGCCAAAGCTATTGATGATGGTAGCTCCAGCCAAGAGGCCGACTACCGAACCTGCAGAGTACATAGAACCAAATACTCCTACGGCGATTGCAAGTTTGGCTGGTGGAAACGTGTCTCTAAGCAGGCTAAATGCTGCTGGAACTGCTGCAAGGCCTACTCCCTGGATTATTCTGCTGGCGAGTAGGAATGATATATTGTTTGCAAATCCTCCGGCAGCTATTCCAGCCGCATACATCGTTAATAGTATTAGTAATACTTTCTTTTTACCATAAAGATCAGACATTTTGCCGGCTATTGGAGTCATCACGGCTGCAACAATGAGATATGCACTAAATATCCAAGCAGCTGTTCCATAAGATATGCCAAAATCCTTCATGATCTCTGGAATAGCTGGTAAGAGCATGGTTTCTGAAAAAAAGACAACCAGTAGTGTGCTGCTAAGCATTCCAAGAGTAAACCAAGCATGTCGGTTGACATTAGCCGAGGTTAAAGAAGACATATAACCACAATAAGTGCATATGCACATTTATAAGTGTATCTACACTCTTCCTTTGTATCTTGGTGAGTAATGGAGCTAGAGTAAACCTTTTTATGTAATAATATGTGTATATCAACCTAACAGATTGAGTGTTCGAATAGATACGATACTGGAACAAGGAATGTCCGCAGATTCATGTACATGCGGTGAGCTGCGTAAGGCAGCCAGAGCTGTAACACTACTCTATGATAATGCATTCAAGTCCAGTGGACTGCTATCTACACAGCTTGATTTACTTTATGTAATCTACAAGTCAGACTGTGCAGGAATTTCACATCTTGCCAAAGAATTAGGCATGGACAGAACAACTCTTACCAGAAATTTGTCTGTTTTAGAAAGACATGGTTTTATCAAGATTTCCTCTGGTAATAAAGATAATCGGACTAGGATTGCTACAATTACTTACAAGGGACGCGCCATAGTAGCAAAAGCCATCCCACTTTGGAATGAGGTTCAGCGCAAGGTAAAACAGCAGATGGGCGAGGACTCGTGGAGGGAATTAATGGATAAATTGTCGCAATTTGTAAGGGTGGCCAACCAGTTAAATGAAAAGTAACGACATATTAATGTGGATCAAAAGACAAACTTTGTCAACCTTCAAGTTAACAGAGTAGTCTTTGTTGGAATAGAGGATAGATATTGGATAGCTAATGACTGTGGATATGAAAAAATTATCACATAATTGATCTTGTTGCCCATTAGTCTTACTCTTTTATAACATAATCATGCTTTGTCCAAATGTGCCCTTTCTTATAAATCCATAAATCATTTTGTGAATACATTGACAGCAGTAGGCCTTTTTTCTTTTTGTGATTATCATTCATTATCATATATGAGCAAAACCTGGACAAGGACTGGATTTCTAAAGGTACCATAATCCGAAGAATGAAGCAACAACCGGATAATGATATGCTGGTTCTCGGTGGCCTTAAGGACTCTAAGGACCTGAAATGATGTGGACTAGCGCCGATCTGGAAAAGGTAGAAGAACTTGTTACTCAAAATGGCTTGAATTAGCAAAGTATTTTGAGAAAATTCTACTATCAGTACATTTGCAGCATAAGAAGCAAGAAAGATACTACAATACCTTTACCTCGGATTCAGCCACTTCGTGAAGTGCAGGAGCGACGCTCGTACCTATTAATTTGGTAGCTCGCATGAGCTTCTCATGGGGTAATGAGGCTGGATTCATCATGAAAGTGATCCGAGAGATGCCACCAAGAGCTTTGCTGTGCCTAATTATCTTCTCGACTATCTCATCTGGATTGCCTACGAGAAGTGAACCTTGAGGACCGCGCTGGGCCTCAAAACTCGCATGCGTCGTCTTAGGCCATCCACGCTCCTTTCCAATCTCAGTCATAGTATGTGCATATCCTGGAAAGAAGTCATCTACAGCATCTTGTGTACTCTCTGCGACATAGCCCAGCGAATGTACGCCTACCTTCAATTGATCAGCTGAATGGCCGGCTTGCCTTCCAGCCTCCCTGTAGAGATCAACGAGTGGCCGGAACCTATGTGTTTCACCACCTATTATTGCAATCATCAAGGGAAGTCCAAGCAAACCAGCACGTACAAATGACTCTGGAGTTCCACCAACGCCTATCCATATCGGCAAAGGATGTTGCAAGGGTCTTGGATAAACTCCCTGACCATTCAGTCTTGGACGATATTTGCCAGACCAATGGACATACTCATTGTCACGAATCTTTAGTAGTAAA
>JAICVG010000265.1 GCA_025935445.1 Nitrososphaera sp.
AGCATATAATCTCAAATATTATTCTAAATTACTAAGAAACATACTCGAAGAGATGGTAATATAGATTTATAGCCATAAGATATCGAATAACTGATACTCAAAGCATGGTAGAATCAGGCGGCAAACGGATAGTTCTGACTGCAGACCGCAGTTTGATGACAAACTACAGGGGCAACTTCCTCTATGGCTTTATTGCATGTGGTCCCTATGAGCTTTTACCAGAATTTGTATTTGACAAGATCTTTTGTCCAAGTGTTGAGACTGACCCGAACGCAGGAGAGGTCAAGGTTGCACAGTGCGGCTTGAGAAGGATCGAAGCAGCGCTTTTGAAAGAATACAGGCGCGAGGAGATCCTTCTTGCCCACCCCGAGATGCTCGACAAGTGCGTTGGCCCAGAGACAAAGGTCGTCGGCATCAATGTCATGGATCCACTGGGCATGGCGCCAGTGACGACAACAATGTCTCCAGAAAAACTCTCATACGTCGCCATGAAGTTCAAAAAGATGTGCGCTTCTATTATTCAGCTAAAGAAGAAATACAATTTCAAGGTGGTCGTTGGAGGTAACGGCTCTTGGGAGCTTGCCAAGCCCGATAGGATGAAGATTCACGGCATTGACACGGTGGTCATTGGCGAGGCAGACGAGCTGGCTCTCGATCTTTTCCATGACTTGGAGGCTGGTGACGCGCCAGAACTCTTGCATACCTTTGTCCGCAACATCGAAAATATCCCTATGATGCAAGGGCCGACGGTGAATTCCCTCATCGAGGCTATGCGTGGCTGCGGCAGGGGCTGCGACTTTTGTGATGTCAACAAGCGTTCAAAGAAGGACTTTCCACTTGCGAGACTACAGAAGGAGGCCAAGATTAACCTTGATTATGGTTTTGACTCCATCTGGCTACAATCCGACGAGATGCTACTTTACGGTTGTGATAACAAGGATTTTATTCCAAACGCAGATGCCATCATCGAGCTGTGGAGCGGTCTGAAATCTACAGGTGCACGCTTTGTTGGAACAACTCACATGACGCTTTCTGCAGTTGCATCTTCGCCCGACCTTATAAAAAAGATGTCCGAGATCAATGAAATGAATGTCGCCGGCGGCAGATGGCTTGCAACCAACCTTGGGGTCGAGACAGTTGCTCCAAGGATGGTCAAGAAGCACCTTGGTGTTAAGACAAAGCCGTTTCAACCTGAAGAATGGGGTTCAGTGGTAAGAGAAGGCTGCAAGATACTCAATCAAAATAATTGGTTTCCTGCGCTTACATTAATCATAGGATGGCCTGATGAGACGCCAGACGAAACACAATACACAATCGATCTTATCGACGACTTTAGGCAGATGAACATGCGCGGCTTGGTTGCGCCATTACTTTATCAAGACTTTTCTGAAAAGAACTCGATGCATTTTGGCAACCTCAACGAGGCGCAATTCACGCTATTCTGGAGGTGCTGGGAGCACAATCTGCGCGTGATAAACGACATTATCCCGATCATCATCAGGAATAAGACATACGGTCCAGCAATGAAGGTCTTTATGGCAGCGCTCATCAAGTCCGGCACCTGGGCAGTCCTGAGGTATCTGCGGGGGCTCTCAAAAGAATTGTTCAATGGACAAGTGCCAGAAGACATAGTCGAGCGATACTCACGCAAAAAGTCTATGACGGCCACGATGCCGTCACAACTCTAGCAATTTTTTTATTGTAGATTCTTGATCGCTTCCTCTGCAAGCGTTGCAACTTTGGGCGTCAGGACTACAAAGTAATTCTTGTCTGCACGCTCGACTGATGTCACAGGCCGATACTTCTTTGTCGAAATGTCAAATTCGACAAGGCCGGGGTCCAGTTTTCCTTTAGTATATATCATCATCAGAATCTCTACTGAAAGTGGAGTCAATGGCACAAGAGAAAAGATGTATCCCTTGTACGAACTAACGGGCATGACCTGCTTCATGTATGGTGCAACAGAAACAAGGTAGAGAAAAACATCCTCTACTGTAGCAAATTCTTCAAATTCAAACTTCATCATTCTAATCGCATTTTACCAAGATATAAGGCTTTAAAAAAGGAAAAAAAGAATGATTAGCCGTACGATTCGAACTTGATGTCGTAGCCTCCGTCCTTTCTCTTATTGCGCTCAGTGACAAAGCCTTTTGGAATCAAATAATCCAGCGCGCCGTCTATCGTTCCCTGCCAGCCGCAGATGTAAAATGATGTGTTTTCTGGTGTCACCTTTTCACCCACCAGCTCCTCAAGAGGAGAGAGAGCCCTGCCTGGCTTTGGCCTGAGGAATGACTCAACTCTGCCCTTCTGTCCGCTCCACGATCTGTTGAACCACTCCTGCGGCCTGCTGATGCTTGCGCGGTAGCGGAAGTTCCACTTGTCACGGCCTTTATCAATACTCTCATCTTCAAGAGACACCAAGAGATCCCTGTAGCCTAGCTCATCGACATAACTTGCACCATGCAGCACGACTATTTCGCGCTTGCTTCCTATTGCCCTGAGGTGAAGGGAATATGATACGAACGGAGCAAGGCCTGTCCCTCCGCCAATCAAAACCATCCTTCGATCGTCCGGTCTGCCGTCATGAAGCTTTTCGTTTATTGTGAAAATGCCTGTAGGCTTAACCCACAGTATTTCGTCGCCTTCCTTTCTGTTGAACAGCTCAGTTGTGAGCCTGCCAGGCACCGGCTTCCGTACCCAGCGTATGTACAGCTCAAAGCGCTTCTTCTGCTCAGGAGGTGATGCGATAGAGTAAGCCCTGCGGACTATTTTGCCTTCGCTTGGGATATGAAAGCCAATCGTGACAAACTGACCAGCCTTAAAGTCAGGAATTGGGCCATCATCTGGAGTAATGTAGAAGATGCCAAGATCCTCCTTGATTATTTGGACGTATGATAGCTTGGCTTTGTTGTCAACTACCATGTACTTCTGAAGTTCAGAAAACGGCAAATAAATACATTTTTAATTTCAGGCATGTACCAGTACCTGCTCAAATGGACAAAAATAGGCAAGTTTTATTTGATTCTGGCTCCAATCTGGTGTTGTATATATGGTAGAC
>JAICVG010000167.1 GCA_025935445.1 Nitrososphaera sp.
CTGGCGTTGACATTGTAATTGATCATGTGGGAGCAGCAACTTGGGCTACCAGCATCGCCGCTCTTAGGCAAGGCGGCAGAATGGCAGTCTGTGGCATGACATCAGGAAACGAAGCGACCATACCTGTTCGAATGTTTTACACTAAGCAAATAACCATGGTCGGATCTCTCTTAGGCACACAAGCACAGCTACAGGAGTTGATAAATTTCGTGATGAGAAAAAGGATCCAACCTGTCATAGATTCTGTTTTCCCACTTCAAGATGCAAAAGAAGCGCAAAAGAAGATGGAGGCAGGCATGCATGCTGGCAAGATTTTGCTCAAGTTATAGAGAGGACTTACCGTTTAGTAGCTCAAGCGTATCGTCTGCAATGTCTATTGCTGTGTGTGAGTCGACGTTTGGCTCAAGTGTGACAAGTAGTGTCTTGTCCGGCATGTAAAACGTAAGTATGGACATCTTTTCGCGCTCTACATAAGCGAATCTTGCACCTCCCATAGATGCATCAAAGCGCTCCCTCATTGACTTGCGCAATGCAGTCTGCGTGAGGAACAATTCTTCATCAGTCTCGCTTACTATGGAGTCAATACCTTTGCGCATGCCGCCTGCAATCAGTGTGCCGGTACTGTCAATCACGCCAGCATACCTTATGTCATCGTTCAACATAAACACCCGCTCGCAAAGCTTGTTAAGATCCATGATTTTCTTTTAGAAGACAGTGTTTATTGAATTTTTAGTAAAGGCATATTAGCAATTGATGCCAAGTTATTAGCTGGAGAGATAATTAAATATGAGCACGGAGCGAAGGAATCCCTTCAAGCGCGACCAGGCACTCAACGATGCCACATCAGGTCAGCTAGGCGAGGAGCCAAGGCCGGAACCATATCCGGAAAAAGATCCGCGCATGGAAGCAGCGCGCAAAAGGTCAAGGCATATCTAGCATACATTCGCACATTCACATACACCTGGTGTGTGAATATATGTAGCTCCTGTGACTAGCTACGGAGCTTAGATTATGCTTTTTTTCCTTTTAGTTTTCCACCACAATGTCAATCTTCTCTTCTATTGGCATCCTGGGCAACCATTGTATGGCAGTGCGTCACGTCCTTCAACCTTTCACAGCTATTGCAGATCCATGAAATGGACTCCCTGCAGACATTACAATGCAAAACTGGTATAAGGTATCGTCCGCATGATCTGCAAGAAGTGTTCATATGGCTTCCATTCGGAAAAATACGTGTTTGAACATTATTGTATAACAATATTGATAGTTTGTATGTATGTTTACTATTCACAAAGCTGCATGGCTAGTAACGATCAAAGTGTAGCACGATTTGTGTAGTGTGGATTCGTTTTTTATAATCACTTAGCCCGATGGCTATCGAATAAACTGTGATTCATATCTCCGCCCGCTACGAAAGTCTCCGCTAAGGACAAGTAGAACACCTTTTTATTTTTTCCAAATTAGCTTTTTCTCAGTTGTAGTTTTTTATGTGATGCGTAGGGCAATTACCACATAATTTTTGCTTGACCGAAACATTCGTGTCATCTTGTATATCATGCCATACTTTTTCTCCAGCATTTTGAACGCTTTCAGCTTCTCTTCTTCGTTGGCTATCCTTGCTTCTCCTTTGACCCAGCTGCCCTTCACGCTACCGCGCATATCACACGGAGCTATTTGCACAGACGGATTGTTGCGTATGCGCTTGTACTTGCCTGTGTCATCAGAGGTCCGCACGTATAATAATATGCTATCGTCACCACTACCGCCCTCGACAAACCACACAGGTGTCCTGACTCCTCGTCCGTTCTTTCTGTAGGTTTCTAGGTTGATGTATTTCTCACCAGCAAGATTCAACAATTTTTCTCTACTGCTCTACCATTGTCTTGATCATTCCTAAATATAAGAATAAAAAGAAAGATCAAGCACTTGCACAAGCTAATTATTTTATCTCAAAAAATTGTTTTTAGCCGATGCTGCACCATAGATAATACCCGTACTTGAAATGACAATGTATGTAGTCAAGGCCAAGCCAAAAGAAGAGCTCATGGCAGATCTCAGGCAGGAACTCAGCTCGGGCAAGATATCAAGGCTTAGACCATTTGGAGAGGAGCTGCATCACGGCCTAGAGAATGCAAGAATGTTTGATGGGTATGCATACTGGGTGGAAGAAGATTATTGCTCCCCGCCGCTTGCAATGGAAAGGAGAAGTGTACTGGATCGCTATTTCGACGATATCACAGTAGAGCAAGTTGAGTCAGATGAAGAAGGATGGAATAGGATCAAGAACAGACCCATGCTTTGGAAGTGAATGTGCACATTCACTTCCCCGTATAGGTGTATAATCTATGGCATACTACGAGTAAAAATATACGACCATTAAGAATCTTAAAAAAGCAGCATATAAAGTGGCTTTTCTTCTTTGTCTTATTAGCATACAGACAGAGATATGCATGAATCTGTATCATGTGGCCTGTGGTGACTACTGATTCTGGCGTGTCAGCAAGTGACCTAAATGATAGTAGTAGTAATAATAATAATTATTCTCATTCCAAGCAACTCCCCTCTATGCAGGGGACTGAAGTAGGATCGGAAGATCTAATAAGGTGCAATAAAAATTTGCATGCCAAAAAATAAGGAAAAAAGGATTAAATTCTGTCTCTGCCTTCCAGATGTGCTCTTAACATCCATGCCATCTTTTCATGTTTTTCTACTGCTTCTAAGAAAAAGTCATTTGTTGCCATGTCTTCTAACTCTTCAGCTTCGTCAGCGTTCTTCCTAAGCGTCTTGATTATCGTTTCATGATCCTTTAGCAGGTTTGATATCATTGTCTGCGCATCAGGATTTCTACCAGGGTCTTCATTAATGCTTGAATAGCGGGCAAACTCGTCAAGCGTGCCAAGAGACTTACCGCCAAGCTGCCTTGCCCTTTCTGCTATCTCATCTACCATTTCGTCCAAAGCTTCGTACTGCTCTTTGAAGAACTCATGCAGCTGATGGAAGCGAGGTCCTATAACATTCCAGTGATACTTCCTTGTCTTTGTGTAGACAACATATTCGTCACACAGACGCATATTAAGCGTCTCAACTAGCTTTTTACGAGCATCATCTTTTACTCCAATATCTGCCTTTACATCGTGCTCCATTATTGCTGTAGATGTAGTGCCTCCGCTACTACTTTTTGATGCCATAATGATGATAGATCACACAAAATTATATATGAGATATATAACAATGAGGCAGACAGCTTTATTACATTGAGCGCCTACAAGTGCTGCCAAATATGGCAGTGCGTAGGAAAAAAAGCAGAGTGACTGCCCAAGATATCGATACGCTGTTTCGATTGGCCGAGCTTTATAACACGGACTATGATTTCCAGGCTGCCGAGTGGTTCTGGGGTCAGTTCCATGAAAAGACAATCGAAGACTTCACAAGCAAATACTCACATGGAAGCAGAGAGTATCAGTTCTTTGAAAGGATCACATCAAAGTGGGAGCTTGTAGGCTTGCTTGTGGAAAAAGGGTTCCTAAACACTGATCTATTTTTCGACAGATATGGGTCACTTCAGACGGAGTGGGATAAATGCAAACCAATAATCTATGGTCTTCGGGAAAAGTGGAATGAACCACGACACCGCGAGAATTTTGAACTTTTGGCAGACCTTGGCCGCAAGTGGCAGGAAAAGCACCCTCCAAAGGTATAACTTAGGATATTAGAGGAGCGCTGGTATGGTTGTTGCTGCACATGATCGCCTAGATAACCTCTATGAAGGCCTGCATTCTGCGATCGTTCTCCAACGGAATCTAAAGATTTACTTTATAAGTTGAACCCAAAGAATGATATTCTAAGTACATTCATAATCATCAAGAAGACGTAAGTTGGAAATGGGATAAATAAGATCCTGCGCAGCCCTTACCATGTCACGAGTAGAATATCAAATAGACATAAACGCGCCCGTAGAGAGAGTATATGAATACTACACAAACCCAGACAACATCAAAGAAGCATGGCCTAGAGACGTCGTCAAAGAATCAGAATCAACAACAACTTCTAAAAATGAGCCAGGTTCTGAGATGAAAGTCAAAGGTGAGTATATGGGTCGCCAGGCAGAAATGCGCTTAGAGGTAGCAGAAAAGGAGCCTAATAGAAAGTTAGTAACTAGACAAACAGAAGGACCATTTAAGAGGTGGGAGAGCATACAAGAATTTCAAGGCAACAACAATCACACGCACATACGACACGTAATAGACTATGAACTTGGAACAGCTGCCAAGGCTGGAAACTTTGTCACTGGAAGTCAGGCTGATGACAAAATAAGGCAGGGATTAGAACAGGCAGCCCAGACAGTCAGACAGAAGCTAGAGTCATAATAGTC
>JAICVG010000240.1 GCA_025935445.1 Nitrososphaera sp.
CGCTCTTGCATTATACTCATTTGACAAGTACAAGGAGGCCAAGGAGCCAGCCACAAAAATTGAAGAAGTCACAATATTGATCAATTCTGATTCTCTAAGGTTTCAATCGGTTGCTGAGAAGGCAAACCTTATAGTCGAAGCGGTAAACTTTGCACGAGACATCGGCAACCTACCGCCAAACGACTGCCCACCGGCCCATCTGGCAAGTATCGCAGTTTCACTAGCGCAAGACTACGGCATGAAGGTACGAGTAATGGATCGCTATGAGCTTGAAAACATGGGGATGGGTGGTATTGTGGCGGTGGGCAAGGGAAGCAATAATCCTCCCAAGCTCATAGTCCTTGAATACACTGGCGCAAGTGACCCTCAGCAAAAGCCATATCTGCTGGTAGGCAAGGCGGTGACTTTTGACACTGGCGGCATTTCTATAAAACCTGGCGAAAAAATGGATGAAATGAAATTTGATAAATGTGGTGGCTGCACGGTTCTAGCCGTTATACGGGCAGTTGCTTCGATGAAGTTGGCAGTCAATGTTGTAGGCATTGTCCCATCTGTTGAAAATATGCCGTCTGCTACTTCGTACAGACCAGGAGATATCATCAGAATGTACAACGGCAAGTCAGTAGAAGTGCTCAACACGGATGCCGAGGGCCGCATGATACTTGCCGACGCCCTAGCATATGGAATCGCCACACACAGTCCAAAGGCTGTAATTGATTTAGCTACGCTTACTGGTGCTGCTGTAATTGCACTTGGATCCAATGTAGCCGCAGTAGTAGGCAGCAACAAACAGTTGGTTGACAGGCTGCGCAAGCTATCCGATAAGACCGGAGAAAAGATGTGGGAGCTTCCGCTGTACGATGAATATCACGATCAGATCAAGAGCACCTATGCAGATATCAAGAATATTGGAGGCAGACCTGGTGGAGCGATCACTGCTGCAGCATTCCTATCTAACTTCGTCAATGATGTTCCTTGGGTGCATATTGACATCGCTGGCACTGCATGGATGCAAGAAGGAACACATGAGAAAAGTTACAACCATAGAGGAGCTAGCGGCTTTGGAGTAAGAACGCTTGTCAAACTGCTGTTGGAAGACGAAAAGCAGCTGCCAACATGATGGAGAATATATGCCGCTATTCCAGCTGAGCGCACTTGTGCGAGCCCTCGAAGAGCAGGGCTTTAGTTGTAGAATAGGCAGCATGGAGCTGGATGTGCATCCTACGAAAAGACCGTACTTTGAGCGATGGCTTTCAAACAGGGACGGTTTTATCCGGATAATGAGCGGCAGCATAGACTTCGTCGGAATAGAGGAAGTGATGCGTATGGGGCCATTCTATGATGTCTACTGCCTTGTAGAAAATGACTTTATTGTAGATACCGACGACAATGCCCACAAGTTGCTCGACGCCGCGCCGTACTACACGCTATCCAACGGCAAGGTGATAAACATGGGATGGAGCGGTGGCGTGATCGCAAACATGCTGGCAAAAGACGCGGTATTGTCAAAGGATTTTACAAGAAACATAATGAAGGAGGAATTGAAAAGGATAATGATAAAAGCAGCAAACTATTGCTGCGTCATAGAAACGCAGGCATGGGAGCCGGCCGGCCTTGCATCAGCCTTCCCGGCAATAGATCTGATAGGCTATAATGTCAAGCAATTAGTCAAGAGGATACACCTGGGAGACTATGCTGAAAAGTAGTGGAAAAAGATGCCAGCACTGCTGCTTCCCGACCGCTCTCGCAGATCAGTAACACAGCAGCGACAGCAGGTTTGACTTCCGGGTTCGGAATGGGACCGGGTCGCACCCTGCCGCTATGACCGGCTTATCTTAATATTTGCCAAAGGGCTAATTTAATGTTGCTTCAATAGAAACAGACATCAGAGGTTTAAATAATCTCTTCCTCAAAAACATGGGATGCGAATATGACAAATGACTTGCTGTCAGCCCTCACATTCATAGTTGGGCTGGTCATTTCGACAATTATAATCTACGTTACGACAAAGCTGTTTCGGCAAAAGGAAGGGATAGGGCGGGCATTTGTCACCGCCCTTATTGGTACACTCATCTATTTTGTGGCATACTACATTTTTGGCAACAGACTCGTATCCGCATTAGTAGGCGGTATAATTTGGCTGATAGCGCTTAAGGTGCTCTATAACATTGGGTGGTTCAAAGCGTTAGTGATAGCAGTGGTAGTGTGGATATCTGCCACGGTTATAGGATTCTTATTGCCAACAGTTCCTGGGCCTGTGTAGTTTTGCATTAGCAAAGAATTACTAAAATCTATTTAGAAAACTATATAACATATGTGCCACAGGGAGAGCAATTAAACGTAAGGCTCAAAAGGTAATTAAAGGAAAAATAAAGCTGGCAATGTTTGGAAAGGCAAAGTGCAGGCTTTGTGGCGACGAGGTCCGACTTGCATTGAAGCATTTGAGGGACAAGCATATGGAGATCTACCGCATAGAAGTGGCAAGCAAGACAAAGATGTCAGGCGTTATGAAAAAGTACTTTGTTGATTACTAAAGTCCTGGAAGGTCCTGAAAAAGGATCAATATAAACGGAAATAATCTGGCAAATTACATGGCCTCGCGAGCCTAAAAAACTTTGAAGGTTGTCGTGGATAAAGCGGTATGTATATAACGCATTATTACAAAAATTACATGTAATTGGGCAATTCTGAAGCAGAAAGTACTCATCGGGTCGCAGTACTTGATGAGGAGTTATGCCAGCCAAAAAAATGTGGCTTAGAATGCATTGTCTACTGCCCAGTAAACAAGACTGGTGGTGAGTGCATTATCCAGCGCCCAGATGACGGCAAAGCTGTGATAGCCGAGGATCTATGCACAGGATGTGGCATCTGTATCAGGAAGTGCCCTTTTGACGCCATAGTAATTGTCAACCTTGCAAAAGAGCTCTCTGAAGATAAAGTCCATCAGTATGGCATTAATTCATTTAGATTCTATCGTCTGCCTACTCCAAAGAAAGGTGCAGTTGTTGGCTTGGTTGGAAGAAACAGCATGGGCAAGTCTACAATTGTCAACATTTTGTCGGGAAATATGAAGCCCAATCTTGGGAAGTATGATCAAGAAATTTCATGGGATGAGATTCTGAAATATTATCAAGGCACTGAAATGAAATCCCACTTTGAAAAAATAGCAAATGGTAAGATGCGCGCTTCGATCAAACCTCAGCTCGTATACCTCATACCAAAGGCATTCAAAGGGACGCCAAAGGAACTCTTGAAGAGATATGACGAGCGCAAAGTGACTGACAAGCTAATACCACAACTTGGCCTGCAAAACATTTTGGATCGCGACATTGCACAGCTGAGCGGTGGCGAGCTCCAAAGACTTGCAGTGGCTATAGCTGCTGCAAAGGATGCTGAATATTATTTCTTTGAC
>JAICVG010000264.1 GCA_025935445.1 Nitrososphaera sp.
ATTCCTTGGCTCACAGGAAACGGCTTTTTAGATATCGGGAGCGAAATGCCAACTTCAGCTTCAATCTCTTTTGCAAGGTTAGATATCAGCTTGATATTCTGCTCTGGCGAATCCTTGATTCCCTTGCCAAGACTTACGACAGCCTTGTGACTGTCAAAGTCGACTGCACTTTTCACTATTTTTCTATCAAGTATTTTTACCTGAAGGTCGCGCTCGTCAAATTCCGGCACATAGTCTACTATTACGCCGTGCCTTGATTTATTGGGCTCAATTGGGGCAAACACACCGGGAATTATGCTGCACGCCTGCGGATGGTATTCACGCTCAATGGTGGGGTTACGGTTGTCAAGGCAAAGAATAGTGGTCCAGAGGAAGCCGGAAAAGTCGGGCCTGTACATTTCAAGCGTTTTTTCATACCTCATAGCTTGTCCCTTTGTCTTATGTTCATGTTTTATTTCCAAGTCCTCGATAACAAGTTTGTTAATATCCGACGCAAGTCCTGATTCAAGCTCTGCCAGAACTGTAGAGGATAGGTGTCTCCCTATGCTGTCTGCGCCAAAAAACATGTAGCGTGGCTTTACAAATTCAGAAGTATCAGAAAACTCTGCCGCCACCTCTCTGCTCTTCGCTATCTGGCTTATCACCTTCGTGTCGATGAGGTTCCTCCTGTATCGAAGTTCTGGGTTATCTGCGTAGATCACTGCGTCAGCGCCATAAAAAATAAGTTCTTCACATAACTTGCGCACATTGTGTCCAAGGACAACTGCGACCACTTTCTCGTCAGAGGAATATTTCTTATTAAAGCCATCCATGAGCCGCCTAGCCTCACCCAGCATCTCAAGGCTGACAGGCACTGGCATACCGTCTTCGTGCTCTATGACGACATACAGGTGCTGATATTTTGACATCATTTGATCACCATACCTCCAAGCGCCTCATACATGTTGGCTGCCACTCTTGCAATCTGATCACGGTTTGTGCCGTCGATAACTTCGGCTTTTCTGCTAGCCTTTGCCTTTGGTATGCGCTCGACTTTGTATACAATTGTTGGTGAGCCGGGCAATCCAACTAGTTTTGCATCGATACCTAGCTGCTGTGTGTTTAAAACCTTCAGGAATTGTTTGTAGTTTTCTGCCCTTGATCTTGCTTCTTTCTGGTATTTTTCAAAAGCAAGCCTCTGTGACACAGTGTTAAAAAATGCCTTGTATGATGGGTCGATTGATATGAAAACCGGAAGGGGTGCCTCAACCTCTTCAATGATATCGTAAAACCCTTGGAGTGAGATCAGGCGCTTTGCCCTCACCAATCTACTCTGCAGATCAACATTATAATCCATGACATTGCCAAGGAAGGTATAGCCTAGCTTCCAAGCAGTCTGAGGTCCTGTCTGACCCGTCTCGCCGTCAGACGCCCTGTGCCCGGAAAATACAATATCTACTTTACCTCCTTCCACCTTAGACATGCCGGCCTTGAGCACTTCGGCGGTGGCAAGCGTGTCGGCACCTGCAAAGATCCTGTCGCTATACAAATGAAGTTCGTCGGCATCGCAGAGCAGCTGCGCTTGCTGTAGAGCGCTCTCTGCAATAGGGGGGCCCATCGTTCCAACTGCAACGCGCGCACCATATTTGACCTTAGCGTAAAATGCCGCATTTGACGCTATAGCACTATGGGGTCCAAGGATGCTCTTTGTTTCTGCCCGATTCAGCGTGCCGTCGGCGTTGTAGCTGACATTCCCTTCAGAGAAATCAGGTTCTAATTTCACAATAACTGCAACACTGAGGTCTTTTGTTGTTGTTGTCGCCAATACTTATCACATCCTTTATCCCCATAAATTACTATCATTAAATTGTTTGTAAATAAAGAAGTTATGCGGCGACCAGCTTTTGCGTCGATAATGCCCTCAGCTTTTCATAAGCGGTTCTTATGCTTTGATAGAAGTGAGGCATTTTGGGCGGCAGCATCGTATATGCAATGTAAAAGTCCTCTGCTTCCCGCATGTAGCGCCTTATCTTGTCATGTCCTGGAACGTGCCTGATAAATGACATGTTGTTGAGCCTGTCTGCCAGCTTGATTACCTTGACATCATATTCGGCATCGCGAAGGATGTCGCAGTATTCCAAAAAGCGCTCCAGCTGGCGCTCTATATCGTTTGCTCCTTGATAGTTTTCAAGGGGCTTTATCTTTAGTTCGCTTGCAATGTCGCGGATCCTGCTGCCAAACCGGTATGCAATAGACGCTTCAAATCCGTATGACTTGGATTCGTACAGATTCAAGATTCTCTCATCGTCTTCCATGACGTCATGCAGAATTGCGGTTGCAATTTCTACGCTTGTGATATTGCGATTGACTGAGCGATAATGCCTTACGACATCCATTGTGACCGGCCACGTGTGGGTTTCAAGGAACGGCGAAGTGCCATCTTCGCGCATTAGGTCAGAATGGACTTCTTCCGCGACCTCAACTGCGCCTTCAATGTAATCATCCAATCGCACTTTACCCTCATCTTGTAGAAAATCCATGAACTCACGCTTGCCTACTCGAGGAATGTCGAGACTGCTGCCCATACCTCTACGTAGCACTGTAGTGGAACAAAAGTTCTTTGGTAGATCAATAGAATAAAAAATTTTCATAAGATTAGTCTTCCCAAATTCTTGATTCTATATAGAATAGAGCAAGAAGACTTGAAGGCTCATTTGTAGTTCTTATATATATCTCGACCTATTGAAGTCCCTTCTAAAATGCCTTAATAAGGTTCCTATAGATGTTAATGTTCTCTAAAGGAGCCAAGGTCTCGTGTCTGCTAGGTAGGTGTCAGAAATAGAAGAGAGTTAGCCATAATCACAAGTAGAATGTGGTTGAGGCATTAGCCATATAAGGCCGTTAGGAAAAATAGGGTTCTAGCACTTTGCTTACCAGCTCTACTGGCTTTACTCTGGCAAAAGATGCCTTTCCTCCTAGCGGAGACCAGCCTGAAGCAATAGAGCAGCTTGTCAGAGGCGTGCACAAGGGTGGACGTCAGACCCTCCTCGGCGTGACTGGTAGTGGCAAGACGTTTACAATTGCAAATGTCATTGCAAG
>JAICVG010000231.1 GCA_025935445.1 Nitrososphaera sp.
CGAAAATTGGCCCAAAGATCATCATTGATAGACCAAAAGCCAACTGTAGAAATCCCACTTTGTCTGGTTCTAGTCCTAATCCTGATGGAGAAGGAGCAGCTCCCAACTGTGGTATGCCTGTAATAATGAAATACTGTAAAATTCCGAACATCAACATTGTGATGTTTCCAACAAAAATAACTGGATGAAAAGCTAACTTCAAGTTAACCAATGGATATTTTACTCGCTTTTCCACAATTATGAAAAGCACAAGAAAGATAACTCCGATTACGAAAGGAACTACAAACGGTATTGGATTAGTGGCAATTGATCCACTGTATGTTATTGCTATGAGAAAACTGACGAGTGTCACAGCCATCGTAATAATACCTATAAAGTCTATACGTTGCTTTCCCGCCTGCTTCACAGCCTTATCAGGAATATTACTTGGAGCTGCGTCAACATGATCATGCTCGTGTATCTTCTTACCTTCATCCACGCGGATGAACTTCCAGCATGCAAATGATAAAACTACTGCAATAGGAGCGCAAAAGTAGAAATTGGCCTGCCAACCTGCGCCTGCAGCTACTATAGGTCCTAACACGGCCCCTAGCGCCATACCACCAGAATAGGCGGAGAGATATATGCTCATGCCAAGAGGAAACTTGCTTTTCGGGAACTCATCTCTTATTAATTTAGTTGAAATCGGAGTACTAGCAATTGCTATTCCTTGAAGTGCCCTAATGGCAATGAGGGTGGATATGTCATTAGCAAATGGTGCCAAGATAGTTCCTACAGTAAAACATGCCATCATAATCATTAGCATTTTCTTGGCTCCAAGAAGGTCGGCCAACCTTCCCATTATGACAGTCATGACAGCTCCTGTAACCATGTATGCTGTCATCACCCAAGATGAAAGAGATTGGGAAATTTGAAAGTCCTCAGCTATATACGGAATAGCCGGTGCCATGGCAGTATTAAGAAAGAGAAACATCACAATAGTACCGGCTAATATTAAAAGAGTTTTCCAAGCATTAAATGATATTTGTTCTGTAGGAGGGGGTACGGTATCGGCAGTAGCAGACAATTGACACTATCAATCCTTACATGTATTTAAGATTATGTTAGTCTGCTGTTACCTATCAAGTATTCCGAACTTCGTGTTATCTGTTCGCTCATTCACACGGCACAATCAAAATTAGAACTTTCCCCAAAATATATCTAAACATAATGAAATATATTGCTGGAAATCTCACATGGTCAAATGATAGAGAACAATTATTGGTCCTTGGCTGAGTATTGAAGAATAATGAGAGGAGGAGTCACATCATCATTTGCTATAAGTTCAGGTATAATCACAGGTCGCACACAAGCTGCAATGTCGCAATAAGCACAAGCACAACAAGCACAACAGCAGGAAATCGAACGGCGTAAGTAAAAGCAACAGCAAAGTAATCTTCAAATGAATCTACAGCAAATTTCTGTTTGCTTCTTCTTTTTGCCAATGGATACTTCTACCAAGATATATGAGAGTTGAGTTCTCTGCTTTGTATCGGCTATGTAGGTTCGGAAGCCGAAGCTGGAAAAACCAATAGAAAAAGCAGTTGATGGCTCCAAACATTCAGACGCTGCGTTTGATGCTGCGATGGATATAGCCCAAAAATATGGTTCCCAAGTCTTTGTACTGCATGTCTTTCAAGGCGGGACTGGGTCAGGTACACTTGTCTCTCCCCGGGCTTTGAAGATGACATGAGATCTATATGGCAACAAATCCTTGACTCTTATGAAGCAAAAGTTAAGGAAAGACGTCTTCAAAATGTCAGAATGCTTTTGCAGATGGGCGATGCAGCACAGAGGATTATGGAAACTGCAAGTAAGATAAAATGCGAGTTACTCATCTTAGGAAGTCGAGGCAGAGGAGGCTTCAAGGAATTGTTGCTTGGAAGTGTTAGCCACAAGGTAACAAATCATGCAGACTGCCCAGTCTTAATAGCGAAATAATATAACGCCCATTTTCGGACTGTTCAATCTTCAGCTGCTCGATAGTGATATTGAGAAGTATATTTTGAGAAGTATATTTTGTCAAATGTACCGAAGGTTGAACTGTATCAATAAGACGTCGATGATAAATTAATAGTCAATAATAGTATATGTGTTATTATTGTATAGCGCCTTGCAATATGCAACCACCTTTTTCATGCAGGAAAAAAACATGCATGTATGAATGATTAGTGGGCACAAGAATTTCTATGCTTTTTAGGAGCAGTACTAAGGACGCTTTAACTGTAAAAAGTAATATCGCTCTTTGAGCGAAAAAAGTTTTTCTGTAGCTGAATTTGTGAGATTAAAATTCCACATTTAAAGGGAAGCAATTGTTGAGCTTAAAGGTTGTGTCTTATCGTGTGACGAGGGCAGACGCTGAATAGGTTCTGACTCCGGAAAAGAGGCCAATAACAACAAGTCAAAGTATTTGTAAACCTATGAGTATATATATATAATACTAGCAGAGGGGTATTCACAAATTGAATATTTACATCAAAGAAGAGTCAGTAGCTGAAAGTATTGGTGAGCCAAAGAAAAAGTTGCTATATTATCTAAAAGTCATGCAAATTGCAGGACTTTCAGAGCTCGCCGAAGTAATGGGAATTTCTAGAATGGGCGTACATAAGCACTTGGAAACGCTACAAAAAAGAGGCATGGTGGATAGCATAGAGGTCAGAAAGGGTGTGGGGAGACCCAGAATGCAATATCAATTAACAAGCCAAGGTAAGACGCTATTTCCAAAGTCCTACAGTGACATCGCAACATCTGCTCTTGATTTTATTGAAAGAAACGTAGGGCAACAGGGAGTCGAGAATTTTCTTAAAGAACGTCAAGAACAGCTCTACACCAAATACCAGGAGCGCCTAAAGGATTTGGGTTTTGACCGGAAAGTAAAGGAGCTAGCAAGAATTAGAGATCAGGAAGGATACATAGCTGAATCGAGAAAGCAACAGAAAAAAAATGATAACCATATTCTCCTAGAGTATAATTGCCCTATCATACAGATAGCGGAAAAGCATTGGGAAGCATGTTCAGTTGAGACCGAGTTATTCGAAAAATTGCTCGACGCCGACATCGAAACTACACACAGAGCGGCGAAGGGCGACCAAGTTTGCAGATTTGTGATCAAAGAAAAAAAGCAAGATTTCCTGTGACGCTTAGACAAGTTTTGGAAAAAAGTATTTTTCCCTTATCAAGTAGAATCTATCGTTGTTCACATCAGTAGTTTGGTAATTTGTATAATTTGTAAACCTTCAAATTTATAAAGTAAATAGCGACTATTTTAAGTCATGGAAAGACTTGTAGGAGAATACGCTTTCATAGCTGAAAAGGTCGGATACTCAACTAATACCATCGCAAGAGTATTTTTCGAAAGTCACATTAACCTTCGAGGAGACCACGGAAAGCAAACCAATCACGTTACGCAAGTTTGCAGACGGCTATACAGAGGAGGAGCTTAGATAAGCATGAGATACAAACTGCTTGGAAAAAGTGGATTACGGGTTTCCGAACTATGCTTAGGTGGC
>JAICVG010000067.1 GCA_025935445.1 Nitrososphaera sp.
TGACAGATGTTCACGGTATATTATATGTCTATGAAGATGAAAATGAGGCTGCCAGGCAGCTACCACGCTACAGGCTACTGAGGACACTTTCAAGAGAGGAAAGGAAGAAGATACTTGATGAAGAAAAGGCTGCCAAGCTTAAAGCCAAGCAGGAAGCTGCTACTTCGAAGACTGGTTCTGCTGCAGGTGCTAAGAGGTAATGGCGGACAAGAAGGCTCCAGGTAAAGGCGAGGTCACCATCTACAAGTTCTATAACGTACAAGGGGACAAGGTAACAAGGATCAAGCGCGATTGCCCACGCTGCGGCAAGGGAACCTTCATGGCAGAGCACAAGAACAGGTTTACCTGTGGCAAATGCGGCTTTACTGAGTTCACTCACACTGAAAGTGCCAAGAAGGCCAAAAAGTAAAAAAAGAGAGCGCTAGCCGGCAATAGCATCTATTTCTTTTTTGATCGTATGCACCATAGAAGGTACAAGCACAGGATAAAACGATTCTATATACCGCTTGCTCTTAGCAAGGCGTGAGATACTACTTGGGTCTCCGACGCTCATGTATCCTTTAACAAATTCCTTTGTTATTGTAGATGCCATTTTGCTGTTGCGAGTGCTCTTTAGACCCCAGCTAATAAACTGCGCCACGTCCCATGCTGGATCGCCGGCGTTAAAGATAAACTGCTCGACATCTGTAAAGTAGAGGTCCTTTTCGCTGACAATGATGTTTTTAGGTTTGATATTGCCAAAGGTTGCCCCTGCGGTGTGGATTTTTGCAATCTCTGCTCCAGCTTTGCTAATCAAACTGGCACCACCTTTGCCTACCATGCAGTCTCTTATTACATCTGCTAGAGTTATCCCGTCGACAAATCGTGTCACTAGCAGTCTCCTATCGAGAACTACTGCCTCAATTACGGGCGTGCGCAGACCAAGGCTACGTATATATCGGATTGCCTTGTATTCCGAGCCAAGCCTGAAGAGCGGATCCATCCTATACTTCCTTACCGGCTCACTCCACAGACCTACCATTGCCCACTTTAGTGCTTTTGATCTTGCAATCTCTTTGACTGCGATTTTGTATTCGTCTGAGCCACGCTTTAGCACATACATTGTGGTTCTGCTGTTCTTGTTTCCAAGCCGCCTCTTTTTTGAAATAGAGTAATTGCCAAGATGTCTGGCTAGATCATCAAGCCAATTTCTGCCATCGACTATTAGTCTGCCTTCAGATAGTCTCCAGTATGCCTTCCTTGGGTATAACATAAAATCAGGGGGTTTCATCATCACCCTTACGCGACGCCGGATTTTGGATTCGGCTTCGTTGACAGCAAAGTGCACGATTTTTCTTCCAGCATAAGTGTGCACAAGATATGAGTTGAACTCTCGAAGCCTTTTTGTAAGTTTTAGACGGGTCTGTCTTTTTTCTACAAATATACGCTTGTCAGATATCTGTAAAAGACCATCCTGCCTTGCGGCAAAAATTTCGCCATGTTGTGCAGCAATATCTGCTATTGCCCTATGATAGCCCTCAAGTGCAAACTCTATGTTGCGCTTAGAAGTAGTGTACGTCTTGTAGTAGCTGTAAGCCGCACTTGCATACAGAGACGTTCTGCGCTTTATCTTCGAAAATGCTACAAATTCTAGCGGAAAGATTATTTCTGTGCCGAGCACGCCCGTAGATTCTAAGATGTCGCGTACTTCCTCCAAAATGACCCGTCGCTTATAAGTCTGCTCAATCATCGCAAGAAACTCTGCATTAGCAATAGGTTCATAAATATGAAGTAAACGACCTACTACAAATTCGCCAAGGAAAGCACTCTGGGCATCCCGCAATAGCGCTTCGCGGTCAACTGCAAGCGCAGATACTTTTGTACTGGATTCATGAAAATACATGTATTTGACCACGTAGGGATAATTATCGAGAACAATAAGCAGATCTATGTCGCTGTCAGGCCGATCGTAGCCCGCAACCCTTGACCCATATATGCACGCAGCAATCATCCTACGGCCCTTTGTAACTTTGCAAATGCATTTTCTAATAACTTTGAGTTCCTGTAGGGAAATCCTAGACATAGCTAGTTTTTTTCTTTTTGACCTTTATGTTTTCAAATTCAGTAATTTTGTCTTTGACACCCTGCTCGATCTTCAGGCACGCCATAGCCTCTATGGGGATTTTTATAACATTGGCATCTAATGATACCTTTGAAGTTGGGAGGCCTTTGTTCATCCACGTTTTGATGACCTTCTCCTCCAGCTTCAGATCTCTAAAGCCCTCTGGGAATCGGGTGGTAATGTGCCTTATTAGAGTGGGGTCGGATTTGAAGACAGCTCGCTCTTCAACGAGCCTAGCAGCGTCGGCATAAGTTCCTTCAAAAAGTGTACTGGACACGTCATCAGATATCACCTTCATCTTGAGTATTCTGTTTATGAGCTCCAAGTAGTGCATAAACTCATGTGCCAAAATCGCATGTATCGTGCCCTTGAGACCATAAGAAATGAGAGGCGCGGTTATCTGCACAACCACATGTAGCTGCTTGTCTGCGTCCACCACGGGTATCGTCCTTGCAAACAGTATTCCCATCTCCGTAAACTCGACGGCAGAGACAGAGATCACAAGGCTTGGCTCTGCATAATAATAAGGATAATTCAAACCAGACGCTTCCTCGACTCGCTTAATGCCCTCTTTGACCAGCGGAAACCTTTTCATTATAAGGTCATAAACTTTTTGCGGGATCTGGCCGAGTCTGTAGGCGTTGTGAATCTTGTACAGCGGGTCAAATGTGTTCATCTATTGCTGATGTCAAATTGAGCCCGCCGAAAGAAAAACGTTACTGAAGTTTGACGTCTAATATGTCAAACACAAGGCATTTGCACTTCGTTCCAAGAACTTCTGAAATGTTAGGCTTCATATATTCTTCGCCACCCACAAGTTGTTTTATCATCAGCCCACCGTCTGCGACAATTGTAAGGGTAAACTGGTTGCTGTCAAGCTGCCGAACATGTACAGAATGGATGCTTTTTATACCTATTTTTGACTTGTTCTCAAAGCTTACTTTAGAACCAGAGAGAGAATTGAGCTTTTTTAGAATTTTTTTTGTCAGAGCATTTTCGCACCTTATGTGGATTTTGGTCTTGACTGTAAAGCGTGGTTGGACTACAGGTATATCATTAATCACATTCAACATTGCTTTGATGCCATTGCCTTTGATCGTTTTATTTTTGAGCTTCCTCTTCTTTGGATTAAAGATACGTACGTAAAATGGTCGGCCACTTCCAAGAACCAGGCTGCTATAATCTTCGCTTCCCATCCATGTGAATTTTGGTGTCTGACCCCCAGTAATCTGTACCAGATCATTTGCAATGATGCCTTCAACACTGTCATATCCGGATAATCCAGAATAGTTGCAAGAATTACAGCCCTTACCTCCGCAACTAGCGCACCTGTCCTGTTTTTGCGGCAGTCCTCTTGACTTTTTGATATAAACTCCGGCAAATGTAAGCGGTCTGGATATGACTGCCACATTTACATTGTTCTCTTTATCTACAGTCAGAGTAATCGTGATATCCGGCTTTCCATATTCTACCTGTTTTTGTGTCAGCCGAGAGAGCCGCATCCCGAGCTCCCTAGTCAGATAGTGCTTGATACTCTCTCTTCCCCTTATTTTAAGCCGAGCCCTCATTGTGTCCTCTCTCTCGTATAGCTGAGTCGATAGCGTGGCGCCAATAAGAAAGGTGTCAAATTCAAAGCCCTTGACGGCAGCCAATATGCTGTTTGCTATAGCACCAAGGTTGTCCATCAGTCCTCGGCAGATATAGCACGGCCTGCTAGACTTGCCTGTACTGATGTGCCTCTCAATACAGCGCTTGCAGAGCCTGTACTGCTTTAGCAGTGTTTCCTTGGGCATTATCCGAGACCAAGTTTTCTAAAAAATCCTCCCATTCCTCTACCCTTATTGTGCTTCATGAAGGTCTTAGAGGTGTTGTACTGCTTGATCATTTCCTTGATTTCTCCTTCAGACAGGCCGGAGCCTCTTGCCATCCGTTTCCTCCTTGACTCATTGATAATGTCTGGGTCTTTCCTTTCTTGCTTTGTCATTGACTGGATGATAAAGCGCCACTTTTCCATCCTCATTTCCATTTCGTCTAGCTTGTCTTCCTTGACCATGCCTGAAATTCCTAGATTCTCTATGATATTCCTAAAGCCCATTTTGCTTGCTGATTCCATCTGAGCATAAAAGTCCTCAATAGTCATCTTGCCGCTCATCAGCCGCTTCACCTGGTTCTCATCTGCCTGAAGCTCCAGGCCCCTAGCCATCTCTAGCAGCGCTTTAATATCTCCCATACCAAGCAGCCTTCCTACAAACCGGGTCGGCGAGAACTGTTCTAGGTCATCTATGCGCTCGCCAGTGCCTATGAACATCACCTTTGCGCCCGTGGCAGCCGATGCTGCAAGAGCGCCCCCGCCTTTGGCAGTACCGTCAAGTTTTGTAATGACAATGCCTCCAACTGAAGCAGCCTTATGGAAAGCCTCTGCCTGTTTAAAGGCTCCTTGGCCTATAGTTGAGTCAATAACTAGCAGGACTAAGTCTGGCGTCACTGCTTTATACATCTCACTCATTTCCTGGAGAAGACCTTCTTCCTCTTTGTGCCTTCCTGCAGTATCAATGATTATTACGTCAAGGTTCTGATCCTTGAAATAATCTAGCCCGTTTCTGGCTATTGCCACAGCGTTATTATTCTGCTCCTCTCCAAAGACTTCAACATTTATTTTGCTGCAGTTCATCTTCAATTGAGTCAGCGCGCCAGGACGCCATGTGTCTGCACCAATGACTCCGACTCTGTAGCCATGCTTTGTGAGCCACCTTGCCATTTTGGCAGTCACAGTAGTCTTGCCGCTTCCTTGGATACCGAGCATAAGGACTACATTCTGCCTGCCAGCCTTGAAGAATGACATTGCTAGAGAGGGATCATCTTCCTGCGCCTTGTCAATCGTCTTGATGACGTCACCTGAATAGCCCAATAGCTTGGCAAGCTCCCCGTACAATATTGTAACAATGTGATCCTTCCTTGAAAGCCCCTTTGGAGGCTGCTCGCCTAGTGCCCTTTGTTTGAGGTTCTGCGTAATAGATATCACAAGTCTGACGTTGACATCGGATTGAAGCAGTGAACGCTGGACATCCTTGCAGATCGAGTCGATAAGTTCCTCGTTGATATCAGATGCTCCTACTATTTTCTTCAGAGCTCCGCGAAGGCCTTCGCGCAGGTTATCAAACATGTATTATTTCTTTTCTACTAATGCCACATCCCGTATTTCAAATATTCCCCTCTGGCCGTCCCAGCAGGTCGTAGCCGCATTGATTTGAAGCTTTTTCCAATATAGCGGGCAGTCGATGACAAGTGTTTCAGCTTCACCACCCTCAAATGTGAGGTTAAAGCCACACTTTTTGCTTATAGACGCCAGCTTGGCGATCGATTCCTCGTCAAGCTCCCTGCCAAGCCATTTCTTGTCGAGGCCCATTGTTGATACTCCCGCAATTATGATGTGAAAGCCCCGATTGACAAGTTCGGTGATATATCTTTCTGGATCAGAGCCCCACAGTGGTGCGACTGCTGCAATTCCCTGACGCACACATACTTGCTCAAATGCTTGCTTTTGGTAATTGCTTGAAATGCCACCATGAACTATGCCCTCAATCCCATAAAGCAACTTGACCTGCACTATTGCTTCTTCAAGTGCGTTCACCTCATCCTCCTTTGAACTGCCGCTCACCTGAAATCCCAGTAGAGGAATCTGCATTGCATCTGCAAGATATTCCGTAACCCAGCTGTTCGGATAATGGAAGAGAGCGCTGTCGTCTGCTATAGGATGCATCGTGATTAGGCACGCAACCCGGTGGCCCATTTCCTGTGCACAGGATATTGCAAAGGTGCTGTCCTTGCCACCGGAATAAAGAGCCGCTAACTTCACAGAGGCATAAATAGCTGCGCTCAATATTAAGTTCTTGTTTATGTCTAGCTAGGTGAGCGTCTATAAATGAGGAGCCCTAGACGACGTCAGCTTTAAACTTGAGCAGTCAAGATACAGGTTGTTGCATCTGCATAAGGCTCCAGCAAGACCGCGGAGGAATGAAAAAATTTCTAATAATAACAATACGGAGTGGATGGTGTGGATGCCTCAGGATCTCATAATCTTCATCATCATGTGATGTGGTTGTGCGTGTGTCTGTCTGTGCCTCAGTGTATCTATGTATGTATCTGTGTCTCTCTCTCTCATATTGTATCAGACGGCTCTTCCTAATATATTCCTCATCAGCATCCATATAGCAATTAGATGATCTATTGTATGAACTTTAGCTTTAGCTTCTAGCCTTTAATCCTCACTATCTTGATTCTATCAA
>JAICVG010000309.1 GCA_025935445.1 Nitrososphaera sp.
CCACGCCCGTTAACCTCTGTAGCCAGTAGGATACGCGTTCCCATCCATAGCGCCGGGGATTGAGCCATCCCATCATTCCCTCACGATTATTGCGATCAGCTACTTCTTTTTCCATCTCTAGTATTTCCTCTCAACTGGCGCATATCGTGTAAAAGCCACCGGACACCATGTCATCTTAGGCCCGCCGTTGCCCGTAAAGTACGCTAGGGTGTGCTTCAAGAAGTTCGCATCGTCGCGGTAGGGATAGTCGGTTCTTGCATGCGCGCCCCTAGACTCCTGGCGGTTGAGAGCGCCAACAAGCAAAACTTCAGCAGTTCTGAGCATCGAGTCTGTCTCCATTACGTTGATAAAGTTTGTATTGTATTCTTTGGCTTTATCCTCGACGTGTTTCCACATTGCAGCCTTTAGCTCTCTTACCTTCTCAAGTGCGCCAATCAATTCCTGCTCGTTTCTAAAGACGTAGGCCTTCTCATCCATCGTGTCTGTCAGTTGCTTTCTCACTTCATAGGGGTTCACTGCCCCTCTTCCGCGGAACAGCCCATCGTATATTCTCTTTTCCTCCTCAAGCACCTGCTTTCTATTGATGGAGTCAACCTTTTTTCCAGTTGCATACCTTGCCGCGAGCTCTCCGGTTATCTTACCCCACACAATGCATTCTGATGTTGAGTTGGCACCAAGCCTGTTCGCCCCGTGGGTGCTATTGCATGCAGCTTCGCCAGCTGCCCAGAGGCCGGCCATTTCAGTTGCGCCATCGATGTTAGTATGAATGCCTCCCATCATATAGTGGCAGACAGGTCTCACCTCGATAGGCTCGTTGATGATGTCAGTGCCGGAGAACTTGATCCCAATTTCGCGGATGCCTGCAAGTGCTTCCTTTATACGCTCGGCCCTAAGGTGCGTAAGATCGAGTTTAAGGCAATCCACACCGGTTTCATGCTTGAATCCACTTCCCTCCTGAATCTCTCTTATCATCGAGCGCGATACAACGTCTCTTGGAGCAAGCTCGAGCTTCCCAGGAGCATACTTTTGCATAAAGCGCTCGCCTTTGCTGTTAATTAGATACCCTCCCTCGCCCCTTGCACCTTCTGTTATCAGTATGCCAGATGGCAATATGCCGGTGGGGTGAAACTGCACGAATTCCATGTCCTTTAGCGCAAGGCCTGCACGGTAGGCCATGTCCAGGCCGTCAGGCGTAGACGAAAATGCATAAGTAGAAAAGCTGTAGATCCTGCCTGCTCCGCCAGCGCATATTATGCCGGCCGGTGCCTTGAATATGACAAAGTTGCCAGTCTTCATTTCGATGGCAGTTACTCCTTGGAAGGTGTTGTTCTCATGCAGCATCGATGTGCAGAACCACTCGTTGTAAAAGTGAATATTATCATACTTTTGGCATGTATCGTACAGAGTCTGCATTTCGTAAAAGCCTACCTTGTCCTGCGCAAATGTGGCACGCGGGAACGAATAGCCACCAAATTTGCGTTGTGCTATCCTACCATCCTTGCGTCTTGACCACGGCATTCCCCAATGGTCTAATTGGTAGATTTCATATGGCATGCTCTTTACCAAGAGCTCAGCTACATCTTGGTCGGCTAAGAAGTCACTCCCCTTGATCGTATCGTAAATATGAGCTTCTTGGTTGTCGCCCTCTTCTTCATAGAGCACTGCAGCGGTCCCACCTTCTGCAGAGACAGAATGGGAGCGCATTACTTGCACCTTGGAAATGACAGCTATGGTCAACTTTTTGTCAACGGCAGCTGCAGAAATAGCTGCGCGGAGGCCTGCCAGCCCTGACCCGATTATGAGTACATCATGTGCAATAGTAGTAATGTCAGCCAACTACGCGCTTCCCTCTTTCCTTCCATTCAGGAAGGCGACTAATTCTCATATATACCTTGAACTCCTGCAATTAATTGTAGCAAAGCAAAAAGCAATTAACTGTTGTATACATGCATCCATAATACTAAATATGATTCATTATATTCTTGATGGCGTAGTAGTACAAATACAAAGGAAGGGTCACTCATAGAAAAGTTTGTAATAAAGCGCAATACATTTTAGCATGAAAGTGAAAAAGAGTGCTAGACATTTTTATCTGATGGCTGTCGCGGTCACAGTATTTTAGGCAAGGAGGACAAGAAGAGAGAAGTCATTTTGCTTCCAAACAACATATGGTAACCCGAGCGATATGACAGATGGACTCAAGAACTAGGTCAGTGCGCACTTAGACATTTTGATTAAAATATTTACCTTGCATCCTATCAGAGTCTCGGTTTGAAGAAGTTGTATGCTAGTCGTGATAAAGAATGGTCTGGACGAGAATCTTAGAAAATCAGATCTTCTTTATGCTTGTCCTAATTCAATAAGAAGCCTCAATGTGAGTGTTGCAATGTTATTTTGACCGTATTTTTAGCATA
>JAICVG010000283.1 GCA_025935445.1 Nitrososphaera sp.
TTCCGTGACCCAGCTGTTAGGGTAATGGAAAAGGGCGCTGTCGTCTGCTATAGGATGCATCGTGATAAAGCACACAACGTGATGACCCATTTCATATGCACAGGATACCGCAAATGTGCTATCCTTACCACCGGAATAAAGCGCCGCAAGCCTCACACAAGCAAATACAGGTGAACTCAATTTTAACCTCGTGCTTGCGAGCTAGGCCAGCTGATTGTGAGTAAATGAGAAGCAGTAGACGAGGTCAGATTTATCCTTGGGCGGGCAAAGGACTGGTTGATGCAGATGCATACGGCTGATGCAAGATTAAAGTGGCAAGAAGGAATGTAATTGTAGTAGTAATAATAATGAGGATGCCTCAGGATCTCATAATCTTCATCACAGTTGATGATGCGTCGTCCTCATCAGACGGCTCTTCCTATTCCTCATCAGCATCCATGCACTAATTAGATGATCTATTGTATGAACTTTAGCTTTAGCTTCTAGCCTTTAATCCTCACTATCTTGATTCTATCAAGCACCTTCCAGTACTCGACATCCCTACCCTGTACGTCTCCCTGCGCTATCCGGTCCTTTATCTCCTCCTCTACTGCGGTTGTTTCAAAGGTTTCAAAGGTTTCAAGATCCATTATCTGGAGTGTGTCGCCCTGTTTCGATATTATCTGGCCGTTACGTTTGTCTATCAGGGGCACATCTATCTTAGTTGACACTGGACCCACAAATGGATGGGGTTTGCTATCAAACACTCCCACCGCTGTGATTCTTGCCTTTGCAGATCCGTGCTTTCCCGGCTTGCTGTGATCATAAGAAACAATCCTGCATGGCTCTCCGTCGATGATAATGTACGAACCAACTTTGAGTGCGCCAAGATCCATTGGCTTGCTCATAAATCTGAATCAAAGCCTAGAGAAAAGGATACATATTTAACATTTTACTTTATTTTTTCAAGAATAGAAAAGCTGACTAGGTTGTTTAGCGATATACCCATACGTGCAACATCGCGCCTTGTACGCTCACAGTATTTCTGATCCGTTTGATGCGTTTTCTTCCCTTCCACTTCAAGAATTAGAAGGTTCCTAGAGTAAGGAAAGGTGAATTTTGGCTGCTCCGATGCCAAGAGCTTCATCTGCGCAAGGCTAGCCTTCTTGACCTTTTCGCGCCGTGCAATGGCGTTTGCAAGCTCACTTATCTCTGCATCGCCATTTGTGTACTTGGTGAAGTACAGGGAGACATAGTTAAGCTTGTCACCAGTTCGCTCAAAGAGCGGATTGGAAAAACTAAACATGAGTGACAACCTGTCCATTTTGTGGTTCTTGATATCATCCGCTATGCCGATTACATCTGTGAAGGATGCTAGAATGTAGTGATTGGCCTTGTTGGGAAAGTAAGGTGTACTTTCCTCAGAAAACGTTGCAGTAACAAAGTAGATATCGACAATATTGTCGCTTTTTTTCCAATTTTCGAGTAGAGAGCCCGATTGCTTGTCGTGAGGAATGCACAAATACCCTCGTGCCCCCATGCCGCCTGTGCAGGCCAATCCTAAACACAGGTAATGCAACTACTATTTATCTATAAGGGTCAATTTTGGCCTGATAATGCAACTCTCTCACTCACTTACCCATAACAAACAAGAACAAGCTAGGCGGTTCTACCCCTGTTTGTATGCGGCGGGAGCCTGTCTGTCTATAGGCCCCGCCTAGCTAAGTCTTCTGCTTTGGCCGCTTCTGTATAAGATCTGTTCTTCTTCCCCTTTTTCGGCGGTTTGAATAGTCCATAGTCCTGACTTTTGATTACTCTTCAGTCATAATACTCTCTAAGCTTAGGCTATGTTATGAATTTCATTAGCTCTTCATTTGTTTTTTCTTTCTCCTCGATGTTTAAGGCATGTCCGCTTTCGTTGAACTGGACTAACTTTGATCCTTCGATACCATTATTCATTACCTTAGCCAAGTCAAATGGGCACACCTTGTCATGAAGACCATGAAATACTGCCACTGGCAGATTTCTGTCGCTAATCATCTGCATGTCATTTCGTAGATCTTCATCACGCAATGATTTCGCACTTGTCAAAGTAGCATAAGGAGCTGCTGCCATACTTTGCGCAAAGAGCCAGTTGGCCATTTCTGGCCCTTGAGACTCAGGGTTGTGAAAGAGCATATTGCCAAAATCAGAAATCATTTTTGGCCTATTTTGCATTAATCTTGTGATAATTTGGTCGCAAAATGCTCTATCCTGTCCATGCGGATAGCCATCTCTCTTGGTTAAAGAAGGCGCCGCTGCACCCATGAATACTACATGTGATAAAGTGTTTGGATAATATTTTGCAACGTAGTGCATTACAATTCCTCCACCCATTGAAAATCCTACTATGGCAAATTTTTGCTCAAGCTTGAGTTCATTCATGACCTTTTGGATGTCGTCAGCAAAAACATCATAGTTATAATCTTGCCATGGCTTTGCTGACATACCAAAGCCTCGAAGATCCAAGCCAATGCAGCGATAGCCGTTCTCTTTGAGAGTTATGAATTGATACTCAAACATCTTGAGGTCTAGTGGCCATCCATGTACAAAAAAAACAGGCTTACCATTGCCACCTGTATCTTCGACATGAAGAGATATGTTTGCCTCTACTGGTATCATAGCCATAATGAATTATGATTAGAACCTCATTGCTCTTAGCAAATTGCGTAGATTTTTTGGAAGTTTCAGTTCGGTCAGAAGAAGAGAAAAATTGATCTTTCATTCATTATGACCCAGACCCAGACGGATATTATCACGTGATCATCTTCTCTGGCTCTCGTATTGTAATATAATAAAA
>JAICVG010000242.1 GCA_025935445.1 Nitrososphaera sp.
CCTAGAACATGCAAGTTTGACATGCATAGGATGAATAGTACTGAATGCATGTGCCACTTCGAGGCTGTAGTTTGATGCTATTATTTTTTCCTTGACATACGTCAAATTGTAGCTCCCTATAAAAACACATAGCGATTGTAGGGGTGTTTTATAAACTCTTAAGGAAGAACTGCAAGCTATGCTGTTGTTATCTTTCTTGTGCTTCTAATATACTCTTAACAAAGTCAAGTCCATATTTAGTTGCATGCGCATAATTCTTATCTGCAACGTTAGGTTCAAAGCTGATATAGCTGTCATAACCAATTTCATTTAGACTTTTTACAATTGTATAAAAATCAATATGAGCAAACCCGGGCATTTTTCTATTGTTATCGGCAAAGTGCATGTGCCGCAGAAACTTGCAGGAGCTTTGTATAGCGTCTTTAAAGAAGTCTTCTTCAATGTTCATATGAAAGGTGTCAAGTAGTATTCCTAGTGAGTCTACCTGTTGTGCTATTACAATTGCATCTTTTGCATTCGCACAATATGGGGTACTATAACGGTTGAGAGGCTCAAGCACTAGCTGTATGCCATAGTCTGCGGCCTTTCTGCATAGGCTCTTCATTATTGGTACTGCTTTTGCTGCAAAAACCTCCTTTTCATTTCCAGAAATTATCCTGTGCGTCCTGTCAACCCCCTGTATGTCATCAGCAAAGAGACAAACATTCATCTCTTGACCTCCCAGAATGTTGCACAGCTTAAGGCAATCAATGACATATCGTTCTGAAGCTTGTACTAGCATAGGTTCACTGCTTAGAAGTCTGCGCTTCCAACCATCAGTACTTATAGAGCCCCACATACCAGTTACGCCACAAACAGATAAGCCGTAAGAATTTAACGAGTCCAGCAATTTCTGTGTATCAACTTCACTAGGCTCCCCAAACATTTCAATTGCATCGTAACCCTGTTTTGCTAGCGTAGCCAATGTATCCTCAATTGGCTCTATCTTTCTAAACGAGGCAAGTGTGATAGCGTATTTCATTACGAATCAACAAGGCATTTCATAATGTCCACACATCTTGCTGACCCTGACTCTGATATAATTCCATGCCTTTTGCTTGAAGCATAGATTCCAAGTCCTTCGTCTGTTTGTAGGTCAGATGGCCTCCCATGTGATCCTTTGACCAATCTGGCGTCAAGGGGTATAGACTTTGTCTTTTGATCGATAAACAACTCTACAGGATCATAGCCTGGCTTTCTATGTATATCCACCTTGCGAGCAAAATCTGGTGCCTTGCCTTCGTCATGCCACCAGTAGTAGCTGAACCACCGGTCTCTTGCAGAAATGGCGATAATCTCGCCGCTTCGATCATGATCTATTGCCAGCTCTTTCTTACCGCTGCTATCCAAAATCCTGGCTACTCCGTCAGTATTCTCTAACGCCTTTCTTGTTTCTCTTTCATAGCCGTTTTTGATATAAATATGAGCCACCTGATGGTCAACCATCGCAAACGCCTTGCTATATTCGAAATCAAGATATTCCTTTTCCTGAATAGTTCGGATAGAAAGTAGTCCAGCGTCTCGAAGCACAAGGTTGAGCGGTACTGCACCGCTGACATCATTAAATGCATATTCAGATACAATGATAAACTGTGTTTCCTCTCGTATTCCAAGATCGGTTGCCTTTTGTACAAGTCTCCCAACTATTTCATCAGCCTTTTTTAGATCATCTCTAACCTGGACTGCTCCCTTACCAAAGCGCTGTGCAGAATAATCTGCATGTGGAATGTATACAAAGAGAAAATTAGGCTTCTCGCTTTCCAGAGTATATTCAGCAGCGTTTGCTATCCATTCGCTTGACTTATGTGATGCAAATGGTCCCCAATAGCTTGCGAGGTTGAATTCATCTAACTTCTCCTTCAATTTTTCGTAATAGCCGACTGGCTTTGAATAGCACCACATGACCATTTTATCGTCTAGGTGTATTGGCCGCGGAGTTACCACAATATCTGAATTGGCATACATCGTATTTTGCCAAAAGAGTACAGCAGTTTTCTTGTTGTTGTTTTTTTGCTTGACGGTGTCCCATACTCTTCGAGTCTGAACAAGTGAGCTGGATTGCTCCCAGAATGATACATTATACGTGCTCCTATCGTACAATCCATTCGAAATTATTCCGTGCTCTCTAGGATACTTGCCTGATAGGATACTGGCCTGAACAGTTGATGTAACAGCAGGAAATGTAGGCTCAAGTTTTGCTACCTCACCATTTTCAGCAATCTTGGCAACATTTGGCAATAGGCCAGAGTTTAAGTGCTTCTCTTCTAGGCCGACAACATCAAGTAATATGGAATAATTCATTTGCAACCTTGCTCTTCGTTGATAGTCTTGTATCGTTTAAATGAGTTAGTGTTAGATGAAGAATTCTTGGACAATCATTGAAATTGTTTTTCCAAAGTGCATTTCTGAGAATGGTTCAAAGAAAATTGCTTCTTCCTTCCTATGAAACACTACAACACGAAAAGAAGGAAATGCCGACAATATTTTATCTAAAAATGGAGTCATCTATTGCAACGTGCCCAAACTAGACAAAGCACTATGATGAAAAGGAGAAGTAAAATTCTGAAATCAATTATTGTATCGTCATTTATCTTCAAATTGTACTATACAGTTCAGAAAAAGATTCCGCAATAAATAAAATATGTGCTATCATCCTTGCGGTTCGATGCGATCAAGGGAAAGAAATCTAGAGTTCTCTAAGAACCTACTTCTGGCTGGAATGGTAGCAATGCTACCTGTCTTGTCGCTAACCATGCTGACACAGGAAGCCCTTGCAGTTCCAGACAAGTTCGGAATAGAGCAAATTTATCCCACAGCGAATAAAGGTCCTACCTGGTTTCTAAATAACGAAGAGCCAAAAGATGACGACAATTTTTTGATGACTTCACATGAAGACATAAACTTAGAAGAAGAAAAAGACAAGGAAGGTTCTGGTGCATTTGAATTGGATGCAGAAACAGGCTCGGAAAGACATGGAGTAAGGATTCATGCTGATTCTCCAGATGGCCATTGGAAGAATGTGGAAATGACAGGCTACTTTAAGCTAGAGGAGGGAAAAGACCAATTCACTTTAATAGCGAGACAGGGTCCAACCTACAATGATGACGGTGGATGCGGTGCTTATGGGTACTATGGGATGGTTAGTGCTGAAGGTGATGCCTTTTTCAAGAAAAAGTTGTTCCATCATGGCGGGTATTCAGACAGGACTGCAGTAAAAGAAAACGTGCTAGGCGATCTGGGTGAAAGATGGATAGGCATCAAGTTGGTAGCGTATGACTTGGACGGCGATGATGTCAAATTAGAGCTGTGGATTGATGATGGAAATGAGCAAAACCAATGGAAGAAAGCTA
>JAICVG010000255.1 GCA_025935445.1 Nitrososphaera sp.
CAAATTCTCATTTTTAGTAATATCAGTTAACTGCTTTGATCCTTCACCCTCTAACTTACGCATACTTGCATAAGTATAAAATCCATTTCTTGCCAAGATGAGGGAAGTCTCGAATCCCATACCACTTGAGCTACCTGTAACAATAGCAACCTTTTGAGTCATCGACTGACTATACCTCCATCAACTGACAGGGTATGACCTACGACAAATGACGCCTTATCAGATAATAGCCAGACTACTGCCTCAGCAATTTCTTCAGGTTCTGCGATTCGTCCGATTGGATGCATGGACTTTAATTTTTCCATAAATTCCCCCTTAATCTCAGAAATCATAGGAGTTTTAACTAGACCTGGAGCGACAGCATTTATTCTGATTCCCGATTTGGCATATCCTATTGCTGCTGATTTAGTTAGTCCAAGCACAGCATGTTTGCTTGCAGAATAAATTGGCGTTTGCGGAATTCCAATTAAGCCAGCTCCAGAAGCCATGTTTACTATCGAACCTGCTCCATTCTTAAGCATTTCTGGAATTTCATATTTCATACACAACCAAACACCTCTGACATTTATATCCATAATCTTGGAGAAATCGTTAGATGTTTCGTCTACTAATGTTGTCTGGGCTTCATCGAAACCAGCATTATTAAGTGCATAATCAAGTTTACCATATACCTGGACGGTCCTATCTACGAGTGCTTTAATATCATCTTCGTTTGTCACGTCTGTCTTTACAAAGACGCCATCACTTCCAGCATCTTTGACTAGCCGTACAGTTTCTTCTCCTTCCTTTTCACGACGAGCTGCTATCGCCACCTTGACTCCTTCTTTGGCAAGAGCAACCGCTGTGGCTCTTCCAATACCAGAATTACCCCCAGTTACTATTGCAACCCTTTGAGAGCTCATGCATATTTTGATAAGCAATAACAAAAAAAGCTTCTGTTTATTGATTTCATACTACAAAGGATCATAAATGAAATTGCATAAAATGTTTAATTATAGAAGTTCATGTTAACTAAAAATCAACTAGCTAGCTGAATATGCTACCAATGCTTCACCTTAGAAGTTTGGGGATATAGGTCTATCGACAGAATTTTAACTTCAATTGCTCATTGGACTTTAGGTTTTATATGATCTCTTATCTGTTGGTTTCTTTTTTGTTTAAGCATCATTTGCTCTATCTCCGACGAACAGATTACTAATTCCTGATCTGCTCGGTAAACTTTGGGCCTAGATATTTTTGGAACATATAGGCGAGCTCAAAGTATCTTCGTTGTATAATGGATATATATCACGGTACAATGTTCTAGAATATGCGATTCGGTCTCCAACACGCTAGCTTCAGTTTTGACTTTAGGAATCACGATTCTTCTCAAATCTTTCACTCCTTGAAAAAACTTGTTCCTCTGGCCGAAGAAAGAGGCTTTGATTCATTTTGGGTCATGGACCATTTCCATCAGCTTCAGATGGTGGGTATGCCTAGCGAACCAATGCTTGAAGGATGGACTACTATATCGTCACTCATTGGAGTAACAAACAAAATAAAACTTGGAACTTTAGTATCAGGTATAATTTATCGACATCCTTCTATACTAGCCAAAATTGCCGCTACCTTAGACGTGCTAAGTAACGGAAGACTGTTTATGGGTATAGGAGCGGGATGGAATGAAGAAGAGGCACTGGCATATGGCATAGCAAGTACTTTTCCACCCGTTCGAGAGAGGCTAGATCGCCTAGAAGAAGCAATACAGATTATACGTAAGATGTGGACTGATGAGCCTACTGCTACCTTTGTTGGTAAATACTATCAAATTAAAAACGCATACTGCAATCCTAAGCCAATTCAGCGACCATCTCCACCTATCTTGGTTGGGGGAGCAGGTGAGAAAAGAACGCTTGAGATAGTGGCAAAGTATGCTGATGCTTGTAATCTCTTTGGATCTTCTGAGACAGTAAAGAGGAAATTAGACGTTTTGAAAGAACATTGCAAGAAAGTAGGAAGAGATTATGATTTAATTTTGAAAACAAAACTTGGAGGCATTTTAATTGAAAAAAGTGAGGAAGAGGCCAAGGAAAAAGCCAAACAAATTCTCAAGGGAACGCCTGAACAACAGATTAATGAATATCTTATTTACGGAACTGTAGAGACAGTACAAACACAGGTTGAAAAGCTGGAGGAAGTGGGAATTCAATATTTTATAGTCAATTTAGACCCATCAGATCAGTACAATCAACTAGAAACGTTCTCTGAGAGTATAATTAAGAAAATGAAGTAAATCTTTAATTATGATTAGTACTGCCATAAATACGATGCCTATACTATATTTGGTGACAAGATATCGTGATCCTTAAAAGGTTACTACTCATTGTTATCACCCATTTTAATGATCATTTCTAACTCCATAGAGGGCTTGCAGATTTCCAATAATGTTCCCCTTAAAATAATCAATCAAATTCCCTTGGTTGATACTATTCTTAATAACTTTATTTTATTTGCAATAGCAGTCAGACTTCAATACACCCCAAGGACCCTAGTGAATTCAGTTAACCTTTGTCTAACGCTTGATTGCGGCAGTGGAAAACACCTCCGGATGCGCAGTTACATATTCTCTAACGCTCACACTTTGTTTTCCGGTTAACTTCTCCACGTCCGCCGTCAACCGATCGTAGCGATTTTCCGCGATGAGTTTGGCCATAGTGGAAACATGGTGAAAAACATATTGAGGTAAATTGAGCGGCAATAATTCTTCCTTCAGCCACTTGTCGACTTGCATGTCCACATATTTCACTGGGCGATTTAGTGCGATGGCGTATTCTTTTGCGATCTCGTTCATGTCTTCTGATCGAGGACCAGTCAGTTCATATACCTTCCCTCGGTGACCGGCGTGATTTTCCAAAATTGTGGAAACGACTCTTGCCACATCGCTAGGTGAAATCGGTGAAACTCGCGCCGAGCCAAACGGCAATCTAATCTCCCCATCTTTGGCGATTGATGAGGCCGCAATGCTGGAGAACAAAGGTTCTAAGAAGATCGTCGGCCTCACGTGCGCTACAGGCACTCCAGACCAGTTAAGGACTTGCTCGCCGAGCCAATGTTGCTGCTGCTGAGGTGATTCGGTCATTTCAGTTAGACTCATCTGCGAAACTGTCATTTGCGAGATGTTCACAAGAATCTCGAAGTCGGGGA
>JAICVG010000299.1 GCA_025935445.1 Nitrososphaera sp.
GCAGGCAACCCGAGGGGCACAAGCGATCCAAGAAGGATTGGAAGATTAAGCTGGTATTATGAATGGTGTCCTGTGCGAGATGAGATATTTGCCGCAAGCGACCTTCTAGTGTTAAGAGGTGGTCATGTCGCGCTGTCACAGGCAATCCAGTTTGGCAAGCCCGTCGTTACTGTGCCTATCGACAACCATGGCGAGCAGCTAGGCAATTGCGCCAAGATCGAGGAGCTTGGAGCAGGAGTAATGCTGCATCCAAACAGGTTGAGACCGGAGCAACTTGCCGATGCTATCGAAACTGTACTTGGCGACTTGTACTACAATGAGAAAGTAGCTGAACTTCAGAGGCTAGCTGAAAAGCTAAATGGAATCGATAATGTCGTGCAAATAGTTAGGTCCTATCTTTAACTCCAGCCTCTTCATATGCTTAACTGCTAACCTCGCTTCAGAATCAGCAGCATTACTGTACCTTTGAAGCTTCTCTTTTGCAACTTTCACGGCTGAAACATTCAGCTCTATTCCAGCCTCTTGCGCATACCTGCCAAGCTCACTTGATAGAAATAGCAGTGGCGCAAAAGGCATCTTTCCTGCAAACACAGTTTCTTGAATGATAGGTTCTATGAACCAAATTGGATGAACTGCGGCAGTCAGAGGAAGAACGATCCTGTTGTTCTGACATTGTATTAGAATCTTTGAGATGATCTTTTCCTTTAGTAATAGCGATACCATGCCTTTTGCAGGCACATTGATTGGCATTGCCAAGATTGTTTGTTTTCTTCTTCCTGTTCTTGTGGCAAAGAGCTGCACAAGCTTGGCATTAATTTCAAGCTCGCTTTCATCAGCATATGGCAATACAACACTAGTACAGTCAAAGCCTGCCTTAGCAGCCACCAGACATGCGAGACATGATAGAGAGTCATGAATACTACTCAATACTCTACCATGTGAACCGACGATAAGCCCCCCGGGGGCAGTCATTACTTGGATGCAGACATATGCAGATTCCTTACCTATGACTGCGAGAACGAGACGGCTGGCGCCCTTCTCAGTTTTTGCAGGCAGAGCCTTTATCGACGCTAACCTGGCTGCAAGTGTGCCAGAGGCAGCAAACTCAATATCTCTGCTAACATAGTCACATTTTGCAGCGGGTTGTATGAGGACTTTGACATAAAACCTATCGCCAGGAACGATGACCTTACTGCCAACTTCAACAATTGCAGCTGTTAGATCAGAAAAGTTGCTTGATACTTTGTTGGCTATTGCAACACTCTCAATTCCAAACATGCTTGCAAGCTGTGAGGCAAGCTCAACAACATCGATTCCCTCACATATCATACAGTTGTATTCAACAGTGACATTTATGGTTCCCCTTGCAGCCTTTTGAATAATCTGAGCAAGTGCCCGCTCATCGGCAAAAGGTGATGGGAATGCAATGACCACGCTCAACTGACCATAAGAACAAGAATCCGATAATTATACTATAATAAAGAAAATAATATAATGGGGACGTTGCCCCAGCCAATTCCTACCAGTGATGCCTTTCGTCGGGAATCAAGCCGATCTGCTCGCGCTCAAAGTACCTTTCCAGCTCCTGTGCCCACTTTTCTTTCGCTGCGCCACCGCCAAGTCCCTTTCTTCTAAGCCAGAAGGCGATGACGCCTAACAAGAACACTGCGAACAGCATGGTTCCAAATATGTATACCATGACATCATAGAACAGCGGGTCGTATGCCGGACCTATCTGCGCAAATAGTTGTTGATACCACATTATCTCTATCCAAAAAATCCAAGTATATATATTTGTCGGTTTAACGCACGAGAATCCAAGTGTAACCAGGTTATTGCCGGTTAGAAGGTGGTAACATCCAACCCTTTTCTTGGCTTTGAATGGAAGCCATTAGGCCTATAATATCATTCCGGGCTAAAATATTTCAAATAAAACAAAAAAAGAGGGAGCTTAAGTCTTTACTGGCTTTGCGCCTCTGCCTTTGAAGAAGAACGCTGCAGCAACTCCGCCAAAGATTGCACCTAGAACTGCAATAAACACTACCAGTTGGCCTGAAGTAGTTGACAGCATTGGTGTCCCAGAACCGGTAGACGGGTTCTCCTGTGCGGCCGTGAGTCTCTTTTTAGCAAGAATAGTTACGTCACTGCAGTTCGCAGTGGGTATTCCAAGCTGTTCGCATTCTTGTAACTGTTCTGGTGAGGCCGTCCCTGTGCTACCGCCCGTACCTCCATATTGTGCGTATGCCATGCTTGTCGTAGAAGTAAATACTGCCACTGCAGCCAGAGCCGCTATGATCGGCTTGTTCATCATGTTATATTAGCTCTTCGAATTCTAATATATAACTTTTTATGTTAGGCTTGAAGCACTGCTCTCTTACACTGGTCTATTCAATACGTGATTTCAAATGGGAAGCCGTAAGGAAAAAAATTGATTGGATCAAGAAAATGATCAGGCAAGAAATTAATATCCTGCTATAAATAAGCATTTCAAATTACAAATCAAGGCGCTTGGTTCGAAGATATCTTTAAGCTAAGAGTGATATCAGGAAAGAGGATTTAGAGGTATAGAATGACGGGGAACAATAATA
>JAICVG010000313.1 GCA_025935445.1 Nitrososphaera sp.
TCGTGTAGTGATACGGCGGAGGAGGATAACTTAAGCCAAAGGCTAATCGGTGGGTCGTCAGCACACTAGGATAACTCGCTGGTGGGCCGCAAACTATATAAAAACATAAATTAAGAATTCCTTTTTTTCTTAGTCTCTTTATCTTTTCCTAAAGTATACCGCCGGCTAATCTCCCTATCAATCTCTTCGTGCTTTATTTGTTCCCCTCTTCTTCCTGGCGTTCTCATTCCTTGCTGCTTTACTTTCCTTCTTTCATCGTCTAATTCGTCAACTCTGCCGTCTTGCTTTTTCTTCTTAAGCTCGTTTGCATACCTGTCACGAAAAAACTTTTCTTCCTCTGTGTCCTCCTCAACCATGCTATTTACCTCGCTCTTGCTCGATGAGCAACGTACAAGCAAATACATACACTTCGTTCAAGATTAATATTTCCCTTCTTCTTTTCCCCGCTAAAATTAGCCCTAGAGAATAATATATTAGAACTGAAAATCAATTATAATAATAACATTCAAAACAATCTATGACCAGTCCATATAATCTAATGTAGCATACTCGTTTTTATGCCCTCTTGAACACATGTGCAATGAATCGGCACTTGTGGCAGCGGATTTGAAATCATCGCTGCTCTCTTCAGGAACATAAATGCCTGGAAAGACCTCCCCGCAGGTTTTACACTTTAGCATAAGCATCGGCATTTCTTTACTTCTAGTAGTGCATGGTGTGTATTATAGATATGCACCTGCTAACAAGATGAGTACTATAGATACTGAGTATGAATGAATGAATGAATATTTTGCAAGCCCTATAGAATGCAAACCCTCAGAGATGATATTTATATTGTTGAAACAGATGTGAGCAATACCATTGAACTCTAATGAATAGCCTGCGAAAGAGGATCAATAGTGTGTATGAAAAACACTGCTGAATCTTTTTTTTCCATAGAGCTGAGCTTTTAACAACACCGGTGAATAGAGATGAACGTTGGCATTGTGGTATATGCAAGACGGGCTTACCCGGTGTATATATTGTGATAAGAGAGATTATAATATCCACTAAGAATTGATTTGGGCAATTTGAACAAGCAAAAATAAATGAGAAAAAGAGCAGAGCGGACTGATTATATAAGATTTTAGATTCTAAAAATGGAAAATTAATTTCCATTAATTCCTTGTGCCACAAGTATCGAGTAGCAGCCGAGACCACAGTCTTCACATAGTGGCTTCATGCTCTTGCTATCGGCACTTCCAATACAGCATGGTCGTTTTATCCTTCCCATATGATCCAGCGACAGGATAGCCCATGATGGGCAATCTACTGGAGTCGTTCCGATGCCTCCCCAGTTACCTTTCATAAGCGATAGCTGCTTGATGGGGTTGACTATAGAGTCAGGATATTTTCTTTTCATTTCAATTATCCTGTCAACGACTTGGTTGCGTATCTCTCCAAATGGTAGCATTAGTGGGTCGCCCTTTACAAAGGGAGTATGGAACTGAAAACCAATTTTGTTTACTTTTCCCCTCCATTCTTCTATCAAGTCCTCAACAGTCATGTAATTTTGCGAGTTTATCGTCATTGTGATCCAAATGTCTTTCCATGCGGGTTTTCCATTCCTGTCTGGACGTGCAATATAGTCAAGTATATTCTTCTTTGTCTTTGCATATGATCCCTCGCCCCTTATAGTGTCGTGCACTTTCTCTGTTCCATCCATTGATACCCAGTAAAAGTAGAGGCCATTGTACCTCTTTAGAGGAAAGGTGGCATTTGTGACGACACAAACTCTGTGCGGCATTTCTTTACAAAACACTTCTATGATGTCTGGTCTTAAGGTTGGCTCACCGCCAACAAGGGTGGTAACAAATATGTGTTGCTTATGGAAGATAGTTTTGATTATTCTGCGCCAGTCTTCTGCTGTCAAGTCATGCTCTTCCTTACGGTTGAGCCACCAATAACAGTGCGTGCAGTGAAGGTTGCAGACATTATTAACATCAACAGAGCCGTACATCGGCTGTTTTGCCTTGAAGAGCTTATAAGCTGTTATTTTTTTGAAGATGCTAATGTAAAATGGCATTTCACGCAAAAGGTCGGTTATACTTCGACCATAAACTAGGTCTACCATCCATCGTTGACACGGTTGCCTAGTAATTAAATCTATATAGAGAGTGAGAGGTTGTTCAAGTGCCGATAACAAGATTATATATTTTTTTGTGCTCACTTAAGTGAGGTATTATCGATATGTTAACAAGTTATTTTCGAGGCATAGAACGCTGCTTTATTATAGTTTTTAATTTATGGACTCCATATCCTGTATTTGATGAAACAACTAAGGGATTTTCTAGCCGCAGTTCTTTTATAATTTCATCTATCTTTTGAGCATCTATACTATTATCATATTTTGTCAAAACAACAAA
>JAICVG010000281.1 GCA_025935445.1 Nitrososphaera sp.
CTCTACGAATTTAGGCGATATCTTCAAAGAATAGATTTATTCGTCGGAAGTGAACAAAAATAGCACCCGAGAGATACCAAGGAGATAAAGGAGGCTCCCGTCAGCAACTTGCCAACAAAGCAGAATGATGAGACGCACCTATATACAATCAGCTTGGATACAGCATAGATAATGTTCTAGTAGCAAAAATGACTTCCAAGTCGAGATGCTTTACGGTCCTCTGGGCCATATTCTTTCAATTGTAGACAAGACGTCAGGCTCTTCAGCGGGGTGAACCTTAGCTTATGGAAATTACTGGATAGCATTAACAACATTTAGTCATATCTCAAAGAGTATTTCTGACCTATAAGTCCGGTCAATATCTCACCTGCTCTCCTCAATAGGGCATCAACTTCTTCTGTCTTATCCTTTGCCTGCCGCCTCTGTTGCTCCAAGTCTTGCCTGCTTCTTGCCAGTTCTTCGGAGTGCTGCATAACCTTTTGTTCAAGATCTTTAACTTTGTAAACTATTTCTATATTGAGCTGTCGAAATGAATTAATTTCGGTCTTGAATGTCTGGGCCTTATACTGAAGATCAGGCAAGGACTCCAGTATGGTATCTATGTATTGCAGTACCTTGTCAGAATCTTTAAGCTGGATTTGGCCACTATCTATTGACTTACGAATTTCGAGCAGGAGGGAAGAGTACGGTGTAACATTTTTTTCATACAGTATCTGCCACGGCTCATTTGACATAGTCTCGAGACGCCGTTCTGTCTCCTTTGTAATGCCGTAAGAGTATTTCGTAAACGCTCTTGATAAGTGGGAAAAGAGATCTCTAATTTTGGCATGAAACTCTTCTTGCTTCCTTTCTGCTTCAGCTATGTCACGCACTCTGATGGAAGCCTGCTCAAATTCGTTCGAACCACTGGCTGCAGCAAGCTCGCTCTCCACGTTTTTTAGCTCTCTTTCAATATCTTCAATTTCCTTCTCGATGTTCTTTGCCGAAGACTCAGCTAAGTTGATAGATGATATCTTTTGCAGAGCAGTATTCAGCGTATTTTCACATCTTATTATGGGCTCACGGTTTCGATCGAATTCTGAAATTATCGCTCTTGTCTCGTTTAGCAGCTTGGTCAGAAATTCAAATTCATCTTTTATCTTGCCCGAGTGTTTTTTCATAAAGGCATTGAGCACTTTGCTGTGCGAGCCACTTACTTCTCCAAAGCGCTTCATCATGTTCTCGAACCTTTCTTTGAATTTCTTGGCGTCATTTGCAGATTGAGGAAAGGGAAGCTCTAACGACGCTTCGCGCCTGAGCGATGACACAACCGTCGTCTTTGAATGTTCAACTACGGATTTCAGTCTCCGCTCTACGTCCTCAAGCTTGATGTTTTCTCGATCCATCTCTTTTGCCAGTGTATCGATAACCTTGAGAGATTCTGCTGCAGACTCTTTAATCGGGGCTAAAGAGGCGGAAAGTTCTTTCACCTTTGCAGCTTCAAGGCTGTGGAGCAAATCCTGTGCCTGCTGTATTGAAAGTGTCTCACTAGCAGGCGTTGGAATGGAGTGCTCAGCTGATGCAATATCGTTAGGCTTCTTTTTAAAGATCCCAAATGGAGGCACGGTAGTTGTTTCTCGCATGCTGCATCAAAAAAGGTTACGATCTAGTAATACTTAATGCAAATGGATGCTAGATGATAGTAGTATGTCAGTAGGAGAGGGGAGTTCCTTTAGGCCAAACCGTGGGATCAGCAAGAAAGCGATAGACAGAGCCTATCTTTGGTTTCAAAGAAATGAGTCTAAGCTGCTCGCCACAGATATTATCTGCATCGTTGTCCTCTTCTTTCTGCATCTTTTTCCCTCAACATTTCAGTTCTTCAGTCAGGAAAACGTAAACGCTATCCAAATAGCAGCAATAGTGCTTGTTTCTTCTATAGCTCTCTCAGTTGTATGGAAAGGAATTATTCCAATAGTTATATGCGTCTTAGGCATCGTGCTTATACATAATTCTTTGATACTGCCATACTACGCACAGCCCCAGCCCGGCGAGGCTTCGTTTGGAGAAGTCACATTTAGGTGGACCCTGTATACCCCCACAGCTGTCAGCATGGGTGCAAGCATGAACTTTTTTCTTGGGATTTCAATGGTTATCTTCAGCATAATAATTGCCTATCGGCCCTCTCTACTTTTTACAAGAAATAGGCCCGACTCAGTTGATTCTGAATGGTTGAAGTATCCTCTTTGGCATGACAATACCCTATTAGCAGATGGCAGGACAGAACACTCAGTTCCGATAAAGATGCTTATGACAGATCAAGAGAGATACGTTCTTTGGCGCTATGAATACATTTTAGCAAATATTTACGGAACTCCACATCTTGTTAGGCCGGAAGGCTATGTCCCAAAATACTCGACCAGCATTTACAGAGATAGAGAAAGCGGGCGCATCATAGGCAAAGCTCGCTATAAGGGCTTTTTCATCTAATTGGGCAGGCTGATCTAGGATATATATTGAACTTGCAGTCGAGCATGCTAACCGGTTCTGCTTCTGTCGGCATATTTTTAGATCTAATAAATTCATTCGCATCGTACTGTGTATTTTCAAGATAGCTTGTCAGCAGCTACATGGCGAACTTAAGTCTTGTTTTTATTTGTCTGATCTTTAGCTTTAGGATTTGAGGTTTAATATGTCCGTTCGTGTCCAGAGTGTGCATCTACTTATTTAGCTGGTAAGCGGGTAGATAGTCTAGAAGCTGCAAACCTGTATGGCAGACCTTAGTCTCAGATACCGAAAGCAAAAGTCTTGAGCTCGAATGAAACCTTCTGCTCCAGAAGCTGGATATCGAGGTAAAGAGTCCATCCAGTTCCAC
>JAICVG010000162.1 GCA_025935445.1 Nitrososphaera sp.
TCACGATAAACAGAAGAGTATCACCTAATATACTGGGTCGGCCAGCTAGGTAATACTGCTTGATATCACAACCTACGCTATTAGCAGGTCTAGGCTCTTATAGTAGACATGGCTTGGTCAGCAAAACGATTATTATGCTAGATGCTTGAGCAGCGAAAAAATCCCGCTCTGCCTGCTAATGCTTATTGGACATACACAGCTATCGGAAATCTATTTTGCAGCCAAGACCAAATGTAATTTAAAATCTTAAGTTAACTCGATAAATAGGATGTAGCATGAATACCGCCTATATGGCAGCAAACCAAGATAAGGTTGAAGAAAAAGCGGTAAAGGAACTTCGAGAAAAGGTTAAGGCCGGCAAGAGTTCTTCAGAAATAGAAAAGGAGTTGAATAGCCAGGATGTGGCCTACAAGATAAAAAACGACACAAGTAAGCAGTAAGGAGTCTACAGGCTATAAGCCATGGTCTGCAACTAGAATCTTTGCACTATGTCTTCAAGATGAGGGTTAATTCTGCGCTTGTGGTCTCTGTTGGAGTAGATGCCCTTGACTATCTGGCACCAATGCTATCTGCAATGCAGATTGAAGGCGATATTTCTGATGTGTTCACCACAGATTTGGCGTGAGTTCACTTCTATAGGTTAATAACAAGCTGATAAGAACTTAATAATAATGCTAGCTATCAGGTGCTGGCTTAGGCCATGTCCCAAGAACACATGGTGGAAAATGCTGCAGTTCTAGTCCGCATGTTGAGAAGAGCACATGCTAGTCGCTTCAAGAATTACCAAGAGAAGCTAGAACGCGAAAAGGCGGAGAAATGATGATAATGGTTTCAAATAGGAAGCTCAATCGCGCTATGTTAATCATCGCTGTAGTTCTAAACTCATTTTTGGTCTGGATATATTGGACTTATGCGCCAGTAGTTTTTGCAGATAACAACACCACAGACACAGCCACTAGATGTAATGAAGACTGCTCTATCTCTGTTGCAATCTTGATCAGGAAAGGGATGTGATAATGCCTTGCAAGCTTGACGCAATGCACCCTTATAATACAGAGGCCCTCCGCATCATTTGGGCCATCGTCTCTGATGCTATTTGATCAGTACAACAACATGTACGTTATAACCATTGATACTACGCCCATCAATACAAAGCCAATACCTGCATATAGAAGTGCCTTCCTTTTCTGTCTAGCTTGCATGCCTATGTCAACAAATGGATAGAGGAGTAAATCAGTGTTGCGCCTATACTACCACCTTAGGATGAGCATCTGACAGATAAAGGACGATTATGATATGGCAATATAGTGCTCCTGCATGAAGCGGACCCTATGAAGTAGGGAGTACAATGAAATCGCTGAAAACAACTATTGTTGCAGGAGCGGCAAATATAAGTCTGCATCACAAAAAATTGGCTGATAAGTCATCATTGAAAGCAGATAGGCTGTTCTTCATATATGTTGCGAAGGAAAAAGAATGGCAGCAACTGCAAAGAGAGGACTGGGTATATGTTTCGGCGATGACACGTTTTTTCAAGTGGTGGACACGACGTTATTTTGATATTTCCCTTCCGGTACAGGCAGATATTTTGCCAGTTGTTCCAGGAAAGCTCTTTGACAGGATGTCTGTGGCGTACTTAATAAGGGACCACTCTGAAAGGGGACAGGACACCTTTCATTTTTATCTTACATATTTTAAGCCTCTATTTACTGACTGCAATACCGAAGGTTACACTGCGCCAGGTATTGGGGTAGCATGGTGGCAGAGGCCGGCAGCAAGCATGTCGGAAATTCAGCGTTATCGCTTCTATGCGGACAATAACAGCCCACGAGTCTCGCACATACTCACGCATGAACTACTTAGGATGAATGGTAAGACTAAAAAGGACTTTTTTGGCAGGGTGCACGAGCTTTGGGACGAGCATGTTTACAAGGTCCGGCCGTTCTTATACTTTGACAACCAGTTTAAACGGGTAAGCGGTGAAGATTCATACAGGTTTGTGACAATAAATCCAGATGAACTATAGAGAAAAAGGGACATAGAGATACAAAAAGAAATATCAAGTGCCTTGAGCGAGTGTAACCGGCTACATGATGTCCCTAGAAACTCTGGCAAGGTCGGGAGCGATAATGTCTTCTGCAGGTGTGGCGCTTATGGTCGTCTTTGTGGTCGTCTTGCTCTCATTTCCTGTGACAAAAAATTGCGGTGAAAGTGAAAAATGCTCTTACCACTCAACGGCGCCAGGGGAGCTCCAGTCAGTAGTGCAGCCTAGCTTTCTCGCAATTTCTCTCATAACTATTTCTGCTGGAGTGCTGATTCTGAGATTTAGCAGGTGGTTAGAGAGCAAAAAATCAGAAAATGATACCAAACACTAAGGCAGCTAAATCTTGTCGTTCCACAAAGTCGTAATCACTATATGTATATGCTGTGTTGCTTCTGCGAGAGCCAGAAATCTTTTAGCGGGAAATCGAACTTCGACGGTGGTGATGATCCTTTGCTCTACACATCATTATTTCAGCTTCAACCTTTGTTACTTGAGGGAAGCTAAGAAGCCTCTGGCACCAAAGAGGCAGGCCTATAAATATTAGGTATCTGCAGTTCTGTCGATGGCCAAAGTAACGTTTAGCCAAGCAGAAAGAGATTTTTTAGACAGGAATGAAGCCTGCAGGATAGCGACATGTCATGACGGAATTCCTCACGTCGTTCCTGTATCGTATATTTTTGAGCATGGGTCGTTCTTTATCGCAACCGATTACGAAACCAGGAAATACGAAAACATCAAGCGCAATAGGACGGCGGCTCTAGTAGTGGATGTTTACAGCTCTGTTGGCAATAGCGCGGTGTGCGTTCAAGGCACAGCTGAAATCATAGAAAGCGGTCAAGAGTTTGCAAGGCTCTATAAGATGTTTCATGATCGCTTTGAGTGGGTCAGAAGCGACGCATGGAAGGAAGGCGAAGCACCCTTTGTCAAGGTCACACCTAAAAATAAAGCAAGCTGGGGTCTAGAATGATGCTAATAATGAAAAGACTGGAGGATGCGGCGGGTAAGTTATGCAAAGCCCTGCTGCCAATCAAGCACGAATATTATCTTGGTGCAGGAAAAGCCGTAGCAATATGTACGCTGTCAAGCATTGACCTACTAGAGACGATATCAAGATCGTCTCTCATGAATAAAGTGCTCATAGCAGGCAGGCTTCTCTCTGAGAACAAAGGCATAGATGCAATGATAGCCTTCGCTATGAAGCACCCAGAACTTAAGCTCATCCTACTCTGCGGTAAAGAGGTTAGGGGTCACAGACCAGGACAGGCACTGCTGGCACTTGCCAGTAACGGCGTGGATTCATCCGGTAGAATAAATGGAGCGGTTGGCCCTGATCCAATAGTCACATCATGTGCGCTGGATGTCGAGATATTTAGGCATCAAGTACAAATCATAGACCTGATAGGGACAGTTGACATTGGCAAGATCCTCCAGGTGCTAGTACCCTGATACCTGCCTGTCACGGTTGACCTTGTTCTTCTTCTTGTATTCATTGAGTACATCAGAGGGGCTCATCCCAAGCTCTATCGATGTTTGGACAACGAAATGCCAAATGTCAATAAGTTCTTCTTTTGCAGCCTCACTATCAAAGGGTGTAGGCTTTTTCCACCATTTCCAGCTTGTCAGCCTCTGGAGTTCTATAGCCTCATGGACTATTGCTGTGGAAAGGGCAGACACCCTTCCATCTATGGAAGCAGGGTATCTGGAAAGATCCATCATCGATGCAAGCTCCTTTTGAATTGAGAAAATTGTCTCAAGTGAGTCCATTAAATTTGTAGCCGTCTTAGTTGTGTAAAAAGGCTTGGTCGCATAAAAATATATGCAAGTTGTCTAGGTCGCTGTAAGTGTAGGCAACAAATCTGAAGTTCAACCATGTATGCTGACAGGTCCTATCTCCAAATACTGAAAAGAATCAAAGATCGTACTCAAGACCATCTAATACAATATGATGACAGCAGAATAAACAACCAGGCACTTAGTATTTTAGCTAATTTTACAGTCTGGTTTGCATGTATTTGATGGCGCAGGGCAGTACTACGTGTTATCGTAGCATCTGCCCTCGAGCCAAAAATCAATCCAGCAAATTCAAGTTGAATAAGATACAGATTTGTATCATGTATTATAAAACACACCTCAAGGACACCCTTGGATATGTCTTTCCTAGCGCAACATATTTACAAAAATTTTTTATCATTGGCCTTATAACTGTCATATAAGTAATTTGCTAAGATGCATCGGCCAAATCTTATGTGCAAAAGAGCGATTTAGCTCCAGAGTTTTTCCTTGAACGTCCACTTCTTATTGAGCAAGAAGTTTCCCACGGATGCCGCAGCAACTGCCACGATCAGCGATGGCGGGTACTCCATATCGTAGTTTTCGACTAGCGCATACACTAATAGAAGCTGGATAATGGCGCCAA
>JAICVG010000184.1 GCA_025935445.1 Nitrososphaera sp.
GAAGACGTTCGGCACCACCTACCTTAAGTGGCGCAATTATTGTTAATTCCGATGCTTGCCCTGCCCTTAATCCTGGTCGAGACTCATCTTGATTGCTCATCATCAATGTTACCTATTCGATACTATTAAAGCATTTTATGAAAATATTCGATACTATTAAAGCATTTTATGAAAAGTCTGCTCAAATGAAAGGATCCTACGTTATGACAGTAACTTTATAGTTCTATGAGATTCACTATATTTGGACAACTCAAAATTCATTAAGTCGCACCTTCACCCAACGAGGCCAGCCATTTCAACGCATTCAAGCCTGGCATGAAGCAATACTCTCCACCTCTTACTACAACAAATTGTGGTAGGCCATGAAGACGGCGACGTACTGGGCGTTTAGGAATCGTAAAAATACCGTCACCCTGACTATTGCCTAAGATGGGATCCTGCTCCCTCCCATGACGGATAAAGTCGCCGTCAGTTATCCATTGGGACTGCATAAACTCGAATTGGCGTTTTATATGCGCACCGACCAATATGAATACACCACCCCGATTTACTCCATCGTCCTCCAGGATGCCTTCCGGTAGTGGAGGACCATAATTGGTACCACGTCTCAGGATATGGTGGAGATTGACTGCAACCAGATCATTCTTCAATGCATCGCGAGGATTTATACGCCGGATATGCGCGCTAAAGGGGCACTTCAATCCTTCCCTATCTTCTGAATAGTTGAAATCGTTATTACGATTAGGATCTGTGCCTAAGTTGGGATCATCATCATCTGGAGCAAGAACCAAAGGAGCTCCGCTGCGCCATCTACCAACCATCTTGGCGGCGATCAACTCTTCTTCTTGAGGTGATGATGCTTGTGCTCGCAGAAAATTTCTAAATGCGGCTACTTTGGTGTGGAATTTGCGAAAGACCAAAAAAGTTCCATTACGGCGTAACACCTCTGGTTCTGGACTCGTTGCAATCTGTCCAAGTTCGTCTGGATAGCCCATGATAAACTCGCCAGCTTTTATAGTCGGCCCCGAGCCAGGAGGAATATGGAGGCTACTTCCTTCAACGTGTGGGTTATGCAATCCGTCCTTAAATCCAAAAGGATTTCGTCCTCCGGGCAGCTCACTGAATTTCATACTGTAAACGACCGATACTTGGGGCAAATCCATATGACTCTGACGAGCCTGCTCTAAAACCGTCTCCAAACTATTGTCGTCACTTGAATAAATCGCGAGAGCGACATGCATATCTGAAGTGCCAAGTGGATATTCCCAATTAGCCGGAGCATTGTCACCTATATCTCTGAGAATTTCTGCTCGCGATGCCATGCCTTGGCGGAATTCTTCAGGAAAACTATCTAAAGATACTCTTGGAAGGCCAAGTGCCTTTAGTCCTTGATAGGTGAAAGCTATGCCTAACCAAGCGGGAATACTTGGTACCCACCAATCGTCCGCCGTGGCCACGTATGGAATAATGCGACGCAACATCTCGCGTCCCTGTGAAGCTTCGTCTATTCGAAGCACAACGTATTCTCCTTTGTAGGGAGATGGACGCGGGCGCAGGATCGTCGCCTGTATGTCACTTACCTCCAGAGTTGGAGCTGCTTGATTATTTTGCATATCGATAATACCCTTGAGATTGCATTAATGTATTCTTATTCATCTTCTTCTGCTGCTGTGCGTTAACCAATCCAGAATGTGCTATTCTTAATGTAAAGCATACAACAGATGCTGTGATGAGATATGATAAACATAACATTGTGGTTCTAGCAATATGTTCTTTCAGAATATATTCTTTCATTATCGAACTAGTCCTCCATAAGTTATAATAGTATGATGGGTACATTGCCTTGCATTGTACCTCAATCAGCGTATAAATAGACGAATAAATCTAAAAATCTGAACACACTATAATATTTACGAAGTAAAAATCTGACATTTGAGCACAAACACTGACCAGTTGGATTGGCGTAGAAGCAAGGTTGTTGAGATGAGAGCTAGACTTGGGCTATGCAGAGATGGCAAAGCAGTTGCAGGTATCAAGAGCTTCCATTGGTTCTGATGTGCTATATCTACATGAGCAGGCCAAAGGAACCGTCCTATGAACTCGTCACCGATCATTTACCTGAACAATATCAGCTATGTCTTAACGCATTGGATACAATACTCAAGCATGCATTTGAAACCCTGGAAACCTCCGGAGATAACAGGGAAAATCTGCACGCAAGGGAACTATTCTAACATACACATCTGGTCAAGCTGGAATTGTTGTCATCAAATTCTACAACCTTAGATAGTGCCTTGAACTACGTAAGAAGCAAACAACCTCAGCAGAAGGGATTAGCTTTAGACTCTACGATAAACGACCAGAGACAAGTGGTAGGCAAAAGGAGGATCAATTTCTATATTCTAAACTTTAATGGCTGCAAACTCAACCTCAATATCTGTTACTTTCAATTTGGTTCAATTTGGAAGAATCACCGTGGTACAAGGAAGCCTAGTATAACCACCAGCGCTGTTGGTTGACCTCCATCAATTGACACAATTCCACAGACTGTCGAAAGACCTAGAACAAAGTCAAGTAAAGTTCCACCAACCATTTGTTTGATACGCTGATTTTTATTAAGGCCAAGGGTCCTTGTGCTTTTAGAAGGACTATAGTGACGGTTTCAAATAAAATATGCAGACAAAGCTAAAAAGTTCTTGTTTTAGAGCGGGCTAGTCGGGTCGTGAAGGAGAATCACTTCAAAAGTGGATTCTTTGCGCGGTTTTGAATGTAGTGAAGAACTAAAAAGGTTTCCTCAATGCTAGACCAGATGGATTGGATAAAAATTGATTTGAACCCAAGTTTGCAAGTCTGCTTAAATGCTACCTCCAAATTTAGTATAGGTCTCTCTGGCCACACTATAATAATCACCAGTTAGGTACAACATCTACTCTTATCTAAGCTGGCCATAATGTTTACTGTCGCTACTAAAAATGGACAGCTCTCTCTATCGCCTGACCCCCATGTGGATCCTTATTACGATCCGTGATAATAGTAACAAATGACTATTCAATTATTGACATGACATCAAAAAATAATCAGATGTTCAAAAATGAAAGCGAGAAAAACTCTGCCAAGTGTTATTCCTGCAAGGAGTGTGGAAATCCTCCTGACGATGTTCACAGCTTCTCATCGGCATACTCCTGCTGGAGATTTGACTGGGTTGAGCGGAGCTACGAATGCGCCATATGCACTAAAAGCACAAAGCTGTTTTGGCATCCCGAAGTGCATAAGCTCGATTACGTCGCCACTGTGGAAGAAATAGAACATAAGACAAGCAAAAATACTGTGGGCAGCCATCGAGGCTATATTATGTTGAGAATGAGAGGATATTAAATGAACCAGAACTAGTAGATACTATCATCATCTTCTGCTGCAGCTAACGAAGCCGCGATCCGCGCCCTTTATCAGCAATTCATGGATGGATGGAATGCAGCTAGTGGCGATGGCTTTGCAGCACTATTTGAAGAAGATGGCGATCTGGTGGGGTTTGATGGCACACACATCAAGGGACGTCAAGAAATTGCCTCATTTCATCAACACCTGTCTGATATGTTTCTCAAAGGCTCCCGCCTTGTAGGAAAAGTAAGAAGCGTGCGCTTGCTGACCTCTGATGTTGCTGTAATGCACGCTGTTTGTGGAACGATAATGGCAGGACAGAGCAATCTTGACTCAGAACGAAATTCAGTTCAGACTCTTGTTGCTTTCAAGCGCAACGGGAAATGGAGCCTTGCTGCCTTTCAGAATACGCGGGCGACATATATGGGGAGGCCGGAGGAATCTCAGAAGCTGACAGAGGAGCTTGAAGCCCTGCTGTAATCTTTTATGGGATCTGCTAAATGCATTATTGGCTGGTTTTGTCTGATAATTACCCGAAACGAGATCAAGACAATGCCGTATTTTTCCCAGATTGATAGAAATGGAACGGGAGGGGTTTGAATCACGCACGCACGACCTCAGCTCAACAACCGCTCAGGCTAATGTCTACCTCTTTTATCTAACCGGCTAGCGAGGAAAATATGAATGCTCAAATACCACTCGCTTCCACCCTGCTCTATAAAACAAAGTTTGCCTGCAGCATAAATGTCCTGAATTCCTTCAC
>JAICVG010000034.1 GCA_025935445.1 Nitrososphaera sp.
AGGGAAATTACATCTGCAGAGGGACTCTTGAACCACTATGAAGCAGTGAAGGCGAGGATGAGTGAAGAAAAAGAATAGCTGGCTCAACGATAATATCAAGCGGATTGCTTGGCTAGACCACTATACAAAACCCGAAAAAGTAGAAGGTGCAATTAAGCTAGACTCAAATGAAAATTTCGCACTTGGTAGGGATTTTGTTGCAGGCGTAGCAGCTGAAGCTGCAAAGGAAGTAGATCTCAGAGAATACCCTCTTGGCCAGATGGATGAGCTCCATGCTCGGCTTGCCAAGTACGCTGGTGTCAACGTAAATTGTGTGGCTGTTGGCAGCGGGTCTGACCAGATAATTGAGCTATTGCTTTCAACGCTTGGAGGTAGACGTGCAACAGTGTTTTCTCCCACATTCTCATATTTTATTAACCGGTGCAAGCTTCATGGTATAAAGGTATATCAAGTTCCTCTAGAGCCCGACTTTACACTTGACAAAAAGGCATTTGTAAAGACTGCAAAGAGGTCAGACCTTATTTACATCTGCTCGCCAAACAATCCTACTGGTAACCAGCTTGATCGACAGGAAATAATTGAAGTCGTCGATTCGCTTGAGGACAGACTTGTGTTGATCGACGAGGCATACGTAGACTTTGCAGATTACTCACTGTCCGGCGAAGTGATACAGCGTAATAATGTAATTGTGCTTCGTACGCTATCAAAGGCATTTGGGCTTGCCGGCGCAAGGGTTGGCTACATAGTGTCAAATAGAAAACTTGTGAGGATATTCAGATCTATCATCCAGCTGCCCTACCCTATAAGCACACTTTCGCTTGCAATTGCATCAGGCGTCCTTGAAGATGCAGATCAGATCAAGCAGACGATCAAATCTGTGAGGCTTGAAAGGGAGAGAGTGTTTGCCAGGTTATCAAAAATTGATGGCATCAAGATTTTCAGATCAGACGCTAATTTTATCTTCATGGAGACTGGCAAGAACTACCAAGCAATTTCAAAAACGCTTAACAGCAATGGAATCGTAGTAAAACTGCTCGGCAATATCACTAACCACAAAGGCTGCATGAGAATCACAATAGGTACGCGGGAAATGAATGACAAGTATCTTAAATGCATAGAACAGATAATTTGATGTATGATTGTGTACTCTTTGACATCGACGGCGTGTTAGTTGACATTCGCAAGTCCTACAATGCTGCAATCAAAGAGACTGTGGAATACGTGCTCAAATTTATCACTGGCAGTTCTTTTCGGACCCTAGTCACCGATCAGATCATTTTGAAGTTCAGGCAGAGTGGTGGCTTTAACAACGACACAGACACTAGTTATGCTATAATTCTTGCAATCCTTGCCAACCCCCCAAAGAGCATCTCGCAGGGAAGGAAGTTTCTTACCAAGGTAGCAGAGAATTCTGACGAAAGTGGCTATATCTCGGTGGAAAAGTTCCTTGCTATCTATGGCATTGACAAGTGGAAAAAAGTGCTGACTTACCCGGCACCGGTCAAAGATAGCATGCTTGCACGGGTATTTGATGAGATATTTTATGGGCCGGACCTGTTCAGAAAGCAGGATCACTTGGAGCCCAAATATTGGACGACTGACAGGCCGCTGATAAAGAATGATAGGCTCGCAGTAAGTGCCAAAACGATGAAAAAGCTCAATAAAATGTTCAAAGGCAATCTTGCAATAGTCTCTGGCAGGAGCAGGATTGCTGCAGAATATTCGCTCCAACCCATAATAAAATATTTCAATTCTGATGCCTGCGTCTTTTTAGAGGACAAAAAGCGCAAGTATGCCAAACCAAATCCTTATGCAGTCAAGCGTGCGATGAAAGTGATGGGTGCAAGAACCGCGATCTATGTGGGTGACTCTGCAGAAGACCTGCTTATGGCAAGGCGCGCTGAGAAAGAGATAGGCGCAAAAATTGCATTTGCAGGCATCTATGGCAACAGCTCCGAGTCAGACGAAACAATAGACAAATTCAAACAGGAGGGTGTTGCAGTAATTATAAGAAGCGTCAACCAACTACCGAACATAATAAATAAAGTACACCACTGTAGTTTAAAACACACTTGGCTTCTGCCGGAAGAAAAGCGAGGATTGAGAGGGCCACAAAGGAGACGGCGGTAAATGTTAACGTTAATCTCGATGGCACTGGTAAGACCCGCATCAAGACGCGTCTTTCCTTCATCGACCACCTGATCATGTCAATTGGCAAGCATGCCATGATCGACATCACCCTCAATGGCGAGTCAAATGATGGCATCGTACACCACTTAGCAGAAGATGTTGCTATTGCATTGGCGCAGAGCATAGACAAAGCGCTGGGTGATAGGACAAGGATCACACGATTTGGCTATGCACTTGTCCCGATGGACGAAGCGCTGGCGTACGTGTCGATCGACTTAGTCAAGCGGCAGTACTACAACGTGCAGCTGAAACTTACCCGTGATAGTATTGAAGGAGTACCAAGAGAAGACCTTGAGCACTTTACAAGATCATTACTGCAGAACCTAAATGCGTGCACTCATATGGCAGTCTACTATGGTGAAAACGATCATCATAAGGTTGAAGCAGCGCTCAAGGCGTTTGCAGTGGCACTTAGGATGGCCACTAATATCGACAGCAAAAGGAAGGGCGTGCCAAGTGCCAAGGGGGCTATGCAATGACAAAAATAGCAATTTTTGACTTTGGCGCAGGCAACCTCTTCAGCCTCAAGTCTGCGCTTGAGCGCAACGGAGCAGAAAGTGTTGACATAATCTACGATCTAAAAGAACTGACAAAATTTGACGGGCTGGTGCTTCCTGGTGTCGGCAACTTTGATCCTGCAATCAGATCAATAGAGAGTAGTGCAAGCTATCTTGATAAAGCCATTGACAATTGTATGCCGTTGTTGGGAGTCTGTCTTGGCATGGAGATACTCTTTAACAAAAGTGAAGAAGGGAGACTGGAAGGATTGAAGATATTGGATGGCGAGGTTGTAATGCTCCCAAAGGGGAAGGTCAAGATTCCTCACATGGGATGGAACAACCTCCAAATAAAAGGCGAGAGCAAGCTGCTAAAAGGAGTCAAGGATCAGTCGTGGGTATATTTTGTGCATTCTTACAAGACTGTACCAAAGGATCGTAAGTTAGTAGTGGCGACTTCTGACTATGGTGTCAGCATCCCAGCGATGATTGAAAGGGATAATCTAATCGGTGTCCAGTTCCATCCAGAAAAATCCGGTGATGTTGGTGCACTTATGATAAAGAACTTTATCGGATTGTGTAAAAAAGAAGCGAAATGAAGGTCATAGCTGCAGTTGACATCATGGGTGGAAGCGTCGTCAGGCTTGTCAGGGGGAATCCTGATGACAAGGTAGAATATAGCAATGATCCTGTTGAAACTGCAAGAAAGTGGGAGACTGTTGGCGCCGACATGCTGCATATAGTTGACCTTGATGCAGCATTTTCGACTGGCAGTAATTCTGAGCTAATCGCAAAAATATCTCAAGCAGTCAGGATCCCTCTGCAGATTGCAGGCGGCATTAGATCATTAGAAAAAGCTGAAGAAATGCTGTCAATGGCATCAAGGGTTGTAATTGGCACTATGGCCTATAGAGAACCGGAGGTCATAAGAAAGCTTGTCAAGAAGAATGCAGACAGAGTAACAATTTCAGTAGATCAGATGGGCGGTATGGTTATGGTGAAAGGGTGGAAAGAGTCTACTGGAACAACAGTTGCAGACGCAATATCGCAGTTTCTTGCAGTAGGTGTCGATGAATTTTTGCTGACAAGTATCGATCGTGATGGGACATTGCAAGGTCCTGATATCAAAACATTGGCAGACGCCGCTGTGTCTGCAAGAATAATTGCAAGCGGTGGGATCTCAAGTATAGAAGATGTGATAAAGATCAGAAGCGCCGGCTGTAGTTCTGTCATAATTGGAAAAGCGATGTACGACGGCAAAGTGAGCATCGAAAAGGTGAAGGCAGTAGCATAATGACACTTGCAAAAAGAATAATCCCTTGTCTTGACGTCGACAATGGCAGAGTCGTCAAGGGAGTGCATTTTACAGAGGTCAAGGACGCCGGTGATCCAGTCGAGCTTGGCAAAAAATATCGCGAGCAAGGAGCTGACGAGCTAGTATTCCTTGACATCACAGCGTCGCAGCAGGGAAGAGACACAATAGCAAGCATCGTGAGAAAGGTGGCAGAAGTCATCGACATACCGTTCACAGTTGGTGGCGGCATCAAAAAGCTCGAAGACGCACGCGACATACTGCTTTCTGGCGCAGACAAGGTCTCGATTAACACTGCTGCAGTCAAGAGCCCTGAATTGATATCGGAGCTGATGTCGATCTTTGGCAAGCAGTGTATTGTAGTAGCAATAGATGCAAAGAGAAATTACAATGTTGAAAAAGGCAACAAGACTATATTCAAGGATAAGGATGAAAGGAAATTTTGGTTTGAGGTCAGGATTTATGGCGGCAAAGAAGGAACTGGACTTGATGCCATCAAGTGGGCCAAAGAAGTTGAGCAGCGCGGGGCTGGCGAAATATTACTGACAAGCATTGATGCTGACGGTACTGAGAATGGCTATGACATCGAGCTGACAAAGTCTATATGCAAATCAGTGCCTGTGCCTGTAATTGCCTCTGGCGGCTGCGGAAAGGCCCTTCACATGCTCGACGTGTTTGAAAAGACAGATGTTGACGCCGCGCTGGCCGCATCGATATTCCACTACGAAAAGTCAACAGTCGACAAGGTAAAGAAATACCTAAAGAGAAATGGTATCAAGATCAGGATATAATAATAATATTATAAAGGACATGTGACATTACAATCATTATCTGATGTTTGGCACTAGGCCTGGCCGCATTACATTTGAAAGCCACTTGGAAAAGTTAAAAGAGCCAGTTAGACCAATAATGGTCGACTTACGAAAATTTGTGATATCGCTTGGCAGCAATGTGATAGAAGAGGTAAGGCCTCACAGGATAGTATATTCCAAAACCATGAACTTCAGAACATTTCTTGACATAGAGTCAACTACTGGCGACTCGTTAATGCTGTCGATAAGCTATGGCAGAGGCACATCCCCTGTGTCTCTCATGGTCGTGACTATTGAGGACGCAGAGCGTGCAAAGAAGCAGATTGTCGAAGCATACCAGAAAATTAGTAATTAATTGTTGTTGTTATCGATAGTAAAGCTAGCAAACTCGCCCGTATACTTCTCAAATCTTACATCAACGTCATCCACTCTGGAGTTTGACGGGCCAATGTGACACCACTCTATTACTTCGCTGACATTGCTCTTGTCGCCTTCAAAGACCGCTTCTACACGACCATCCAGTAAGTTGCATACCCAGCCGGTGACTCTATGTTTAATCGCTACTTGTTTTGTATTTTGCCTGAAATAAACTCCCTGCACCTTGCCTCTGATAAATACATGTGCGCGAGTATTTTTCTTGGTATCACTCACTTGCACTCATTGCAATTGTTGATATAAAAAATATTCCCACCAGCAAAAAATATTTGCGGCAGTAGAAACTATCATTACTCTATCTCTCCGCCTTCTTCTCGGAACAACTGATCGTATGTTGTCCCCTTCCTTACCAGCCTGAACTTGCCGTCACTATTCTTCATTACTATGGGAGGCTTAGTCTGACAGTGGAATGGCATGTTGAATACTACAGAGTATGCGCCTACATTGTAGAACGATACATACCGTCCAACTTCCGACTCGCTTAGGTTGGACACTTTTGAAAGCGGGAAAACGTCGTATGTATCGCAGAGTCTTCCTGCTAGATGAGTATTCTTTACAGTAGCAAGTGCAGTCGTCTTATCTTTGCTGTCTGATACTACTGGCACTACTTCTTGTGGGTATTCTTGCTTTAATAGTGCAGCATCAAGTAGGATATGGTAGCCTGCGTCCACAATTACTATCTTGTGCTCGTTATATTCTTTGGTATTCACTATCCTTGAAACAAGGATTGACGATTCTGCCACTAGGAAGCGGCCGCTTTCGATCATGAGAGTAGATGTACCGTGCGTTTCTGCTAGCTGATTCAGCTTGCTGATATGGTTTTCAGCCATCTGCGCTGGAGTTGGCACAGGGTCATTGTAGAATATTGGCGTTCCGCCACCAATGTCAAATGTATTGACCTGAAGAGCAGGGTTTTCTTTTTTCATTTTGATTATGAATGTATCCATTTTGTCCAGCGCATGGGTATAGCATGAAAAGTCAGTGATTTGAGATCCTAGGTGAAAATGAAAGCCTTCGAACTTCAAGAGATCGCTTCCCATCAAATGCTTGATCATCTTAGCTGCGCTGTCTATAGTTCCGCCGTTGAATGGCACTCCAAACTTGCTGTTTCTATACGAAGCGCGAACTTCGGCCTTGACGCCCACTTCCGGGTTCACACGTATCATTGTCAGTGGTGCTGCTCCTCCTCCTACCTTGCTTGCAGCCTTGGATAAGTTTGTCATCCCATTAAAAGAACTGACAACAATCCTTCTAACGCCGCTTTGTAGCACTTCGATATACTCTTCTAGCTCTTCTGTGACACTTGTATAGATTACATTCTCCGGGTCTGCCTTGCACTGCTTGATGAAGTAGAGCTCGCCAAGAGATGTCAGGTCAAATGCTATGCCGTCCTTCATGAATGCTTTGACTACAGCAGGTGTAAAGTTGGCCTTGATCGAGTACGCTACTTTGACCTGACCCTTGAACTTTGAATATGCCTTGTGTATCTCTTTTGCTTTTGCATGAAGTGTATCCTCGTCAATCAGATAAAGTGGTGTGCCATACTGTGCGACCAGTTTGTTAATGTCAATGGGCTTAACAAAGCGATTTAGATTAACTATTGTTGGTTTTTCTACGAGTTGGATTTGAGAATTTTCAACCAATTTCTTTTAGTTACGTGTATCATAAAACCAATAACTTAAAAACATTTGCCCCCTAGCAAGAGAGTTCTTTCTGTGTGTATGTTGGAAATAAATTTTTAGAAATGTACAACAAAAAAGAGAAAGAAGAAAAAAGAAGATGTGTTGGCTAACTTAACGGTAGTATGGAACTGCCTTTTCTGTAGGCTTGCCTTCTCTCTGTGTCTTGATCTTCCTTACGGCTTCTTCAAAATGGCGCAACATCACGTGCGCTTCTGACGCGTGTTTGGCTGCTTCTTCCGGCGTCGGGTACTTTGCTAGATATTCATGTAGCACAAGTGAGACTGCGGTATTTGCTACTGCACTTGTGTCTGCTCCACTAAAACCTTCAGTCATCTCAGAGATCTTAGCATGGTCCACATCTGGGCCCATCGGTTTGTCTTTTGCATGTATCTCTAGTATTCTTTGTCTTGCTACTTTGTCTGGCATCGGTACAAACACTATCTTGTCGAACCTGCCGGGACGCAAAAGCGCCGTGTCAATCATATCTGCTCTATTGGTTGCAGCGATTACTACCACGCCTGAAAGAGCCTGTATGCCGTCAAGCTCTGTCAGGAGCTGTGACACAACCCGTTCTGTTACCATGCTATCGCCTCCCATACCCCTTGTCGGAGCAATCGAGTCTATTTCGTCAAAGAACACAACACACGGAGCCGCCTGCCTTGCTCTTCTAAATATCTCTCTGATACCGCGCTCTGACTCGCCGACCCACTTACTCAGTAGCTCGGGTCCTCTTACACTGATAAAGTTAGCTTCAGACTCTGTTGCTACTGCCTTTGCAAGTAATGTCTTGCCGGTTCCTGACGGTCCATGCATAAGGACACCTTTTGGCATGGTGTGTCCAAGCTTTGCATACAGATCAGGATATCTCAGCGGCCACTCAACTGCTTCCTGAAGCTCACGCTTTACCTCTTCTAAGCCTCCAATTGCAGACCACGGAATGTCTGGCGACTCAAGGTATACTTCTCTCATGGCAGATGGCATGACTTCCTTGATTGCATTTTCAAAGTCGCTCATTGTGACTATCAGCTTGTTGAGCACCTCTGGCGATAGCTTTTCGTCTTCAAGATTAAGCTCTGGTAATACCCTCCTCAAACACTTCATAGCTGCCTCTTTGCAGAGATATTCTAAGTCTGCGCCAACAAATCCATGCGTCACTCCTGCGACCCTATCTTGATCTACGTCGGATTCAAGTGGCATATTGCGCGTATGTATTTGCAGTATCTCTAGCCTGCCGCGCTTATCTGGAACTTTAATTTCGATTTCTCTATCAAACCTGCCGGGTCTTCTCAGAGCAGGATCAAGTGCATTTGGTCTGTTTGTGGCTGCAATGACAATGACTTTTCCCCTCGCTTCAAGGCCGTCCATTAGCGACAGCAGCTGCGACACGACTCTTCTTTCTACTTCGCCTGTAACCTCTTCGCGTTTTGGAGCAATAGAGTCGATCTCGTCTATAAATATAATTGATGGCGCCTTTTCCTTTGCTTCTTTGAATATTTCTCTCAGCCTAGCTTCTGATTCCCCATAGAATTTGCTCATGAT
>JAICVG010000228.1 GCA_025935445.1 Nitrososphaera sp.
ATACTTTGGCTCATATGAAATGTATAAGAAGTTCAGTACCTATTGGATGGATGGCAAGGGCGCCCATGCGCCAAATGTCATGATAGACAAGTGCTCATGTCCCAATAACTGTGGACTTTGCACGAACCACCTTTCACATTCTGGGCTTTCCAACATGATAATCACCAACAGATGTGATCTGACATGCTGGTACTGTTTCTTTTACGTCAAGAAGGGTCTTGAAGGGGCTTACCTCTATGAGCCAAACATGGAGCAGATAAGGGCTATGATGAAGACTCTCAAGGCGGAAAAACCGATTGCAGGTAATTCTATTCAGGTCACAGGCGGCGAGCCGATGCTCCGTGATGACATTATTGAAATCATCAATATAATGAAGGAGGAGGGTGTCGACCATATCCAACTTAACACCAACGGTATCAAACTGGCCATGTCGCCAGAAACTATGCGTCAAGTAAGAATGGCAGGTGTCAACAACCTGTATCTTTCATTCGATGGCGTAAGTCCAAGGACAAACCCCAAGAATCACTGGGAAATTCCATATACATTGGAATCGGCAAGAAAGTGCGGAATGACTGTAGTATTCGTCCCAACCGTCATCAAGTCGATCAATGACCATGAGCTTGGTGAAATCATCGGATACGCCCAGAAGAACCTAGATGTGGTTCACGCGGTCAACTTCCAACCTGTGTCCCTTACCGGCAGGATGACAAAGAAAGAGCGTGAAAAATACCGAATTACAATTCCAGACTGCATTGAAAGGATCGAAGAGCAGACTAATGGTGAAATTTCAAAAGACGCGTGGTTTCCAGTTCCCTCATGCATGCCCATGACAAATGTGATTGAGGCGTTCAGCAAGAAGCCTAAGTATGAATTGTCTATACACTTCGCATGCGGCGCAGGCACCTATGTATTTGAAGACAGGGATACAAAAAAACTGATACCTCTTACATCGTTTGTTGACATCAAGGGAGTCCTTGAATACTTTGAAGAAAAGGCTGACGATATCAAGTCAGGTGCCAATAGGTACTGGGCGCTACTTGAAGTCGTCCGTAAGCTAAAGCAATTTGTCAACAAAGACAAGCAGCCAAGAGGCCTAGATCTGGCAAGAATGTTCTCGAGCATACTGCTCAAGCGCAACTTTGACTCTGTAGGCTCATGGCACGTAAGGTCACTCTTCCTTGGCATGATGCACTTCCAAGACAAGTACAATGAGGATCTTGAAAGACTCCAGAGATGTGACATCCATTATCTTACTCCAGACCTCAGAATCATCCCATTCTGTGCATTCAATGTCATCCCAGAATGGTACCGCGATAGAATCCAGAAGAAGTATAGCATCCCAGTCGAAGAATGGGAGAAGGCTCACGGTCAGACCTTGGAAGCAGGCCTCTACCGAGGCTTGATGAGAAGGGGTAAACCAGAAGCCCAGATGGGTTGCGCTCTGTCAGAAATGCACAAGGCCGCTGCTTTAGAGCAAGCAGACGATCATAAGGGAATAGAGCTGCGCAACAACATGGCTGGTGCGTAAGCAGAGACACCTTTTTCTTCTTTTTAGTATCCGATAGTCGTTCAAGCTACGTTCATGTTTGCAGATGCTGTTTTCATTGGTGCTCAGGTCTTTTGATAGAAGAAGTAAGGAAAATTCTTTTAACACAACTTTAACTACAACAATTTTTTGTCAGCCTACCTGATTATCCTATTGCCTGCATGCTGTAGATTATGGGCGTTGCGTCTACTGCTACAGGATGTAAATATTGCTGTTGCATTTTGAAACTTAAAATTGGATAGGCTGCATGCTCAAGCCATATGAACCTAAAGCGATGGTGTCAGCTCGATGAGCAGATCTACATTGCAGAAATGGACGAGCGATATAATCAGCATGCAGGCCTCTACTATAGCGAACGCATGATAGAGCGGCTTGCAGAAATGAGGGCTATTAGTGCAGAGACATTTGTCAACTTGTTTTCGCAGCCAAGGGAATTGTTTCTAGGCTCGCTCGAAAACATTGCAGATTCGTCAACGAAAAAGCTTGAGCTCAAGCTGTACAATTTACGCAATGAAAAGATTATTTCTTCGCGCTACAGGTTCGCCAGAGCTCCAGTTAACTGGAGCACATGGCGTCAGTTCAACAGTATTGAGAAAGATCCAAAAAGGCGCAAGCATGTATTCGATGAATTCATTTCAAAGACAAGATACATTTCACCTGTTATCAAGGAGCGCTTTGACCAGATGGATAGAATTTACCGCAAGTACTCCGACAACAAATTGACTCCTTTAGGTGGCTACCTCGAGAACGAAAAGATCTCTTACTCTCATTTGGGAGATTTTGTGAAGTCTCTAGGGAGGCAAGCAAGAAAACCCTTTCAAGAAGCGCTTCACTCTATCTCGAAAAAGGTGCTTGGGAGGAAAGCAGAATATTATGATGATTTCTATTTTTTCCGCAACAGGGTATATGCCGATCTTGACAAAGAGTTTGTCGGTGTAAATCCCACAGAGCAAGTCAGACGCACTCTTGCAACAATGCGATTTGATCTGTCTTCAATTCACATCGATACAGAACAGCGGAAGAATAAGTACCCCTCGCCTATATGCTTTTTTGTACAGGTGCCAAACGATATTCGGGTGTTGTACAAAAGCGAAAGCCCCTATTTTGACCTGCAGGGGTGTTACCATGAAATGGGACATGCAGTACATGCCTCTTCAATAAGCGCGGAGGCAGAATATTGGAATCGCTACAGTTTTTCAATGGGAATAGCCGAGATATTCTCAATATTCCTAGAGCGGCTGACAAAGAATAGGAAATATTTGTCATCGCTTGGAATTAAGAACAATCACGTTCTTGAAGAGATTGAGGCAAGGAACAACTTCATGGATCTGTTCTTTGTCACCTTCTACACCGCCAATTCGCTAATGAAGGCTGAGTTTTGGCATGAGAAACTGTCGATAGAAAAGGCAAGTGACGTATATGCTCGACTGATAAAGGAATATACCGGCTTTGAAATACCGGGTGAATATTGGATGCTACACCACATACTACCAGATGCAATAATGTATGTGCCTAGCTACTTGATTGCTGCAGTTCGTGCTGTTGAGCTTGATCATCATCTGCAGGATAGGTTCGGAGAGAAATGGTGGACGCAAGTGGAAACAGGGAAATATATTCGAGAAATAATACAGCCGGGCACTGCAATAAACCTATCAAGGTTCTCTCGGCTCGATAGCAGCCTGTTCATGAACGAACTAACAGATATTGGCAGTATGTAAAATATGAGTCTATATACCTATGTCTCACCATTCCAAGGAAATGTAGACTTGCATACTGCAAAAAGCCCTATACTCCATAAGAAGTCAACTATTGCGAAGAAGCAAATGGTTCAAAAGTTCATCTTGATGAACCCTACTGCGATCAAAATGACTGCAAAAGACAATATTAGATCATAGCTCGCAATTCTAGATTAGTTATTTTATCAAAATACTGTGGTCAAGAAGAAAAATAGAAGTTATTGCAGCATCATGGAATTTATTATACCATAACAGTCGATAACTATCGACAGCGATAGTCGAAAATTTTTTTTG
>JAICVG010000160.1 GCA_025935445.1 Nitrososphaera sp.
AGAGTAAACAACAATAACGCAAAAGTCATTGTAGGATTGCCCATTAAAAGGATGAGCTTTTGCAGGAGCGCGAGCTCTATCAAGATAAAGCCCATGCCTAGGGCTGCAAAATATGGTATCATAGTTGCAATTCCAATCTCACTTTTTTTTGTACCAACTTCTTCTTCTCTTCTTCGTTTCATCCATGCAAAAGGTACCAGCAAAAATATCGCTACAATTCCAACGCTGGCATAGAGTAGCACTTCTACCACTCCAGGCAGTGGCTTCTCAAACGATAAGAAATACGGGTTATCATCCGTTACTGGATACACCTTTGTTTCGAACATATCATAAAACTGGTCAAGGTTGATTTGTCCATTGAGAAGAGCCGAGTAAGGCTCTCGCATTATTTGTCCAGGGACCAAGATAGGCTTGTAGCCGTATTGGGAGAAGGATTGTGAGAAGAATCTGATCTCTTCGTCAGTAAAAGGAGACTTTGAAAATATGACCATTGTCACACTTGGGTCTTGCGTATATGAATCAGAGGTTACCATGATAAGGTGCCTGTCTAGTTGATCCTGAGGTATACCGTTTTGTTCAAGCAGTTTAGCATAGGTGCTGATAAATCTCGGGGCATCAATCAGCCACCTGACTGTAACAATCTTGCCTGTGTCAGTTAGATGATCATAATATTGCTGGAATCCTTGCAATGTATATAGAAAGTTTTCTGAAACGCTTAGGCCGCCTGAGGACACGGATGCCCAAGTATCGACAAACGGTACGTAAACAATATCATATTTTTCAGAAGAACGGGTTATGAAGCTTCGGCCCTCATCCACATATGATCTTACATATTCATGAGAGTATACGTTTCCAGCCCTATCGCCATAGCTTTTGACAGTTTCATAGATTATTGGGTTTATTTCCACTGATGTGACATCTTTGCTCCCGCTTACCAATGAGGCAACCACGTCCCTCCCACCACCAGATCCGATCACAAGAACTTTTGGATCTTGCATCATTTTGAAAGGTAGGTACTGCATCCAAGTAGAAAGTTCTTGTCTGCTTTCAGTTTTGCCGTCCCATGATATAATGTTGGTTCCAGCGCCGCCGTCGATAAAGACCTTTGCTACAAGCCCCTCGCCACCCGCACCTCCTTCAACTACGTCTATTCTAGAAAATGAGTTCCATTCTGTCTTGACTATTTCTGATCCCGGATGCTCACGTAGATATATTGGCAGGTCTTTCTGAGCTGTCGGATCTGTTGGTATTGCAAAGATCTGCGTAGCATGATTAAGGATTATAAGTGATAAAGCAAATGCTACAAACATAAGGCTGACAACAGTTTTTTTGGTATTCTTTGCAATCCTCGAAAAAATGGTGCCACCTATGGCGGCTATTAATCCAACTATAAGAGTCGCGCCTTCGCCACCAGTAAGCACTAAAAACAAGACCACCAGAAGAGCCCCAGCAGATGCACCAATTAAATCTGCAGCATATAGCCTTCCAGCCACAGAGGCAAATGCATTGAATGCTGCAGATATTATTATTCCTACTAAAAAAAATGGCACCGAGAAAAGGATCATAAACAAAGGAAGGTAGATAACCTGTGAAGCGAGCGCGTGCATGACAAAAAGAGTTATGGGAATAAAGATGGCTATGCCCCATGCAGAGTATATAGTTAGGTTCTCAGCCCACTTACCCTTTAGCTTCTTCACACGGTGCTGTACAACTAGACCTGAGGCTCCAAGGCCGACAAGAGCTACAGATACTGCTACAAACGCAAAATGATACCATATGGCGGCAGAAAATATCCTTGTAATGGATACCTCAAGTACTAGACCCGATAGAGCTATAAGGAATATTCCAGCAAACAACAGCCTGCGGTTTACTAGAACCGGTATTGATTGCCAACTTGCCATGCCTTTTGTTACTTAGCTCATGTTTTGTCTGAGTTTTAAAAACCTTATGAATGTCAGTCATTCAATCTGATTGCGACTTCGCTTCCCTCATAGTTTTCTACCATGCTGGTGTAAGGGTATAGGCCTAAATCAAAATTAGTCACCTTGCCTTTGAATGTTGCAATTGTGCTTGTATTACCATAGAGCTCATGAAGCAGTTGGTTGTTTTCATTTCCAATATCGAGCGTGAATCTTGGATCGGCTATTAGTAGAACTCTGCTTTTAGCGGTGTCTACAGGGAAATAAAGCATGTCTCGATAATCAGAGAATATATGGTCCTTATCAAATACGTATTTGAATATCCAGGAATAAATTGGGTTCGAAACTACGGTTGGGTTGCCGGCGGCGCCGTCTTCCGTTTGGTCCAAATACCTAGCAACATAAGCAGCGGATTCAATCTGAGCCGATGTAACATCTGTGACAATAAGCAGCGTAGTACTAGTCAATCCAAAAACAACAATTGATGACAGTATCGCAACTGTAAGCGTCTTTTGAGTGATTTTTTTACTCTTTTCTATTATATCAAAAAGCAGTTTAGCTGCTCCTATACAGAGCGCCGGTAAAATTGGAATCCAATAAAAGAAGTTAGTGTACCCTAAGACACCAAGGAATGCCATGAATGGAAGAATCCATAAAAGAATGAAATAGTCTCTTCTTACAAAGGAGTAAGCTAGGCCACCAAACCCCGCTGCAAAAATGAAGGGATCAGTTATTGCTAAAAGGAATACGATCCAAGGCAGGCCGGCATTTTCTCTGTTTATTTGCCAAAGCACATCATTTGTCCATGAGGTAAATGCACCAGCCAGTATACTCTGAGCAGGCCAAATTAGGGGGATTAGTATTACAGGAACAAACCATATTCCAAGAGCTTTTAGGCTTCTATTATTATTCCGGTAAATTAGGAAAGCTACTAATGGGATCATGGTAAATGCAGGAATCTTTGTAAATATGGCTATGCCCAGGAATACTCCTGACAGCACAATTAGAATATTATTATTGTTGTTGTGATTTTTTTCTGACTTTGATTTTGTAGCATAAACTGCCAGAAATATTGAAAAGAGAAGAAATGGTAAGAGAATAGAATCTAGTAATATCATTCTAGTAAACCATGCTACAGGCATTACTGCAAATAAAATTGAGGCAAATAACGCAATATTTCTGTTATACATACGCTCTGAAATTTTGTAGATTAGAAAAGTATCAATTACTGCCAATATTCCCATTAAAATTCTGGGAACTTGATAGAGGGATTCTATCGATTGCATATCCGGAGAAGGATTTAATGATTCTGGATAGCCAATAATCGTTAGCATACCCCCCAGAAAGATTTGTCCAAAAAAGGGGTGATCATAATAATATGCCTCTTGGGGTCCAAGACCTTCCATGACATGCATGGCTCTTCGTATGTAGACTCCTTCGTCATAGAAAAGGTTAGGAAAGCCGACAGGGTTCCACAAGTGCGTATAAGCAGATAATGCTAAGGGTATCAAGACAAGTGACATTGACACAGAGTATGCCTGCCTAGAGAGAAGACCCAAACTCCTATCTCATCAAGAAAACATGACTCTATTATCGTTTGCTGGCATGCAAAGGATTATTTCCCCTCTTAATTTCTGCTAATATTGCCTTATGGTTACTAAAATGGCTATTGTCGGCATCACGAGGCATGGCATAGAAATAGCCCGCAGGATAAAACAAAGGATGCCCGAAGTGGAGATCTATGTCCCAGCAAAGCATAATGACGGTGGCAATGACATTATCTGGTTTACCGAGCAAAGCACGCAGCTTGTCGGCAAACTTTTCAAGAGTTATGACGCCCTGATCTGCATATTTTCTCTTGGAGCGGTCATCAGAATGGTAGCGCCATATCTCATTGATAAAAAGAGCGATCCGGCTGTGCTAGTCATCGATGACAGAGCAAATAATGTCATAAGCGCACTCTCGGGACATCTTGGAGGAGCAAATGCACTTGCAAGGTTAGTAGCCTCATTTCTTGGCGCACAGCCGGTAATCACAACTGCTGCAGATGTCAATGAGACCATCGCAGTTGACCTTATAGGAAGGGAGTTTGGTTGGACAATTGAAAATTTTGAGAATGTGACTAAGGTAAGTGCATTCATGGTCAATGAAGAAAAAATTGCGATATATCAAGACGCAGGTGAAAGGAACTGGTGGATTGCGCAGCTTCCAAAAAATGTTACCATCATAGACAGTATTGATAAAATAAAATCTCAGGAATTCAAGGCAGGGCTTATAATTTCTGACAGAGTAGTCTTAGACCAAAGTATCATAAGCAAGTCGGTTATTTATAGGCCCAAGTCACTGGTAGTTGGGATAGGCTTGCATTGGGACACAAGCAAAGAAACAATAAAGTCTGGCATCGACACGGTTTTCAAAGAAAATGGGCTCTCCTTTCAAAGCATCAGGAACCTTGCATCAATTAATCGCAAAGCAAAGGTAAAGGGACTTGAAGAGTTCTCTATAGACCACGGTATAACTGTCGAAATCTATGAGAAAGATAGACTTG